>JAHEGP010000053.1 GCA_024645065.1 Cellvibrionales bacterium
CCGCAGAGAGCATCACCACAGCGCGCTTTTTCGCGAGCTCAAAAACGTGCATCTTGCAAAACGTGGAGACGTGATCTATCCCTGCATTGGTACGGGAGTCGGCCGCAAACAACATGCCCTCACGCAGGTTCATGGCAACACAGTAGGTCATGGTGGTTGGCTCCCCGGCAAATAAAGTGACTGACTGCCAAGCTGGCTTACGCAGTCAAAAAAGCTATTGATGGTGGTCCTGAAAACGCGGCTAACAGCGCTCCACATCCACCTCTACCTCGACGCTGTGCCCCTCACCTCCGCCAAAAACGGTTCCCTTCAGCGGCGTGACGTCGGCGTAATCGCGCCCCCAGGCGGTGGTAATATGCTGATGCTCCGCAAGGGTGTTATTGGTCGGATCAAAGTCCATCCAGCCCTCAACGGGCGAATAAACCGCAAACCACGCATGGCTGGCATCTGCTCCCACCAGCTTTTGCGTTCCCGGGGCGGGCAGCGTCTCGAGATAGCCGCTGACATACCGCGCTGGAAGCCCGAGTGACCGAAGGCAGGCGATGGCCAGGTGGGCAAAGTCCTGGCAGACGCCGCGGCGGTGGGCAAACACCTCGATTACCGGTGTCGACACCGTGGTAGACACCGGGTCGTAGCTAAAGTCGCGATAAATTCGTTCCACCAGCTCACGCACCGCAGACAATAGCGGCCGGTCATCATCGAAACTCGGACGGGCGTAGTCAGCCAACTCGGCGCCCAATCGCACCAGTGGCGACTCCAGCATATACTCCCGAGCTTCCAGGGTGGTCAAATCGTTGCTCTGGTGCAGTGCCGTCCGGGCCTGGGCACAGCTAATACCAAAATCCAGGCCCAGGCCGGGGCGATAATCATCGACCGCCACCCTGCTATGGGCGGTGACTTCAAGCAATACGTGGGGCCATTGCACGGTGAAGTGATAGCAGCGATTGCCGAAATAATCTTTCCGGGTATTACCCAATACCGGCAGGGGCTGCACATCTATGTACGACTCGATACAGCGCTGGGTGGGCGTATCCCGGGGTAGCAGATGGGTCAGGCTGTGGCACTGGCTTACTTGCTCGGAATAGCGATAGCGGGTGGTATGACGAACCCTGTAATTCAAGTCGAACCCTCCCAGGATTCCGTCAACAGCGGTTGCGGCCCATCGCCATGATCAAAGAATCGATCGGCAATAGCCAGCGAGGTGTCAGCAAGCAATTGCTGGATGCGTGCCAGCAACAGGTCGAGGTTGGTGCGCACGGAGTCCGCGCCATCATGAGCTGCCAACGCCAGTGGATCGCTCAACTTCAGCAGGGTGCTTGCCTCCAGCACCAGTCGGCTGTAGCTCGGCAAGCCCTGTTGCCCCGCCTCTGCGGGCAGCTCGTCGATGTGCGCCTCCAGGGTTTCAAGCTGGTACAACAGTGATCTCGGATTGGCTGGCTCCAGCAGTAAAAGCTCGAGACCGTTGGCGATAGCCATTTGTCCATTGTAGCGCCTGCGATAGCTATTGAGGCACTCCGCACTGAGAAGATTAGCCTCGAGCAATACTTCCTCATCGCGGTTCGACACCACCGGCACCAATAGCGATCGCACCTGGGAAATCGTCTGCCAGGCACGCTCGATACGTCTACCCATTTCCATAAAGTGCCAGCCGACGCCACGCATCATGCTTTCCTGGGCAAGCCCCGACAGCGCCAGCAAGGTTGTCACCAGGGGATCAAGTGCAGCCTCCGGCGCCGCGGTCATTCCCTGCGTCAAATCCTTCTCGAGTTGGACTAATTGGTCGCGAATATCGTTGATGATGCGCTGCATATCCGACGACAGTGTCTCCTTGATTTCGTCGGCCGCCACCAGCAGTGCGTTGAGCGACGATGCAATCGAGCCGGTGCGATGGCGGTCACTGGCTACCGCCAGTAATTCGGGCTCGGGGTTGGCAAACAGGGCACCGTCATTGGTGACAAAACCAGGGTAGGTCGCGGTCAGGTGAGTGACCGCCCGCAGCAGCATGGGATAACTTGCCGGCGGCAAGGGTTCGATACCGTGCAACTCAACAAATACGGTGCGAAGCAGGCGCAGTGCAGATTCAGATCGCTCGGCATAGCGACCAACCCAGAACACATTTTCGACGACCCGGCTGGGAACACCCAACCGGTCCCAGGCCTGCGGTTGAACCGCGGCTTCGGGTTCGCTGCGCAGGGTCAGTTGCTTCTCCGGCTCAGACGCCAGCACCCAGGTGTCCTTGCTCACCGAACCCAGTCGATTGCTGATCAGCGCTGTACCCTGGGCCAGGCCGGCCCGGGTAAGTCCACCCGGCATAACGCTGTAAGATGAGCCAGATGCCACCGCAAAGCTGCGCAATATGGCGCTCCTGGGCTGGAATTCGCTATTCTGCCAAACCGGCAGGCTGGAGGGCTGCAAATACTCCTGGGCGACGTACAGGTACGGCTGCTGGAGAATCTTGTTGCGCCAGTCATTGAGCCCTTGCTGGCTCAACTCGGCACCCAGGACGCTCTGGATATTCGCGGCACGGGAAGTCGGCTTGAGTACCAGCTGCCCGAGATTGGCGAGTACATGCTCGCGGTCCCTGGGATCGCCGCACCAGAAGGTAGCGACCGACTCCAGCAGCGGCTCGCGACCCAGGAAGAAACGGGCGATGTCGGGCATGTAACGCAGCAGCGCCGGATTTTCGAGTACGCTGGATCCCAGTGGGTTGGCAACGGCTACCCGCCCCATGCGGATCACTTCAAGCAAGCCGGGCACCCCCAGCTGGGAGTCGGATTTCAATTCGACCGGGTCGCAGTAATTGTCATCGACCCGCCGCAATATGACGTCTACCCGCCTGAGGCCGTCGAGGGCTTTCATCCAGACATAGCCGTCGCGCACTGCCAGGTCGCCGCCCTGCACCAGGGGAAAGCCGAGGTAGTTGGCGAGGTAGGCCTGCTCAAAATAGGTTTCGTTATAGGAGCCCGGGGACAGCATCACGATGCGAGGAATGTCACTACCGGGATTCAACTCGGTCAGTTTCGCCCGCAGCCTCTGGAAATACAATGACAAGCGATGCACATGGCTATCACGAAACAGGCTGGGGAAAACCCTTGACATAACGGTGCGGTTTTCCAGCGCATAGCCAGTGCCACTGGGTGCCTGGCTGCGATCTGCGACAATCCGCATACTGCCATTGGGTGCCCGCACCATATCGGCGGCATACTGGATGAGCTGATGCTCACCGGGTATCGCCAGCCCCTGGCAGGGGCGCAGGAAGCCGGCATGACTATAGATGATTTCTGGGGGAATGATCCCGTGACGCAATAACTGGCGGTCAGCGTAAATATCCTTGAGCACCAGGTTAAGCAGCTCAGCCCGCTCCTGGAGCCCGGATTCGATGCTGGCCCAGTCCTCGCTCTGGAGCAGCAGGGGAATGGGGTCGATCGCCCAGCTGCGAGCCGCCATCGGCTGAGCGTAATCGTTATAAGTGGCGCCATCGTCCCTGAGAATACGCCAGGCTTTACGCTCACGATCATTGATGACATCCGGGCCGAGGGAATCGAGGCTTTTGAGCAGGTACTGCCAATGGGCCCTGACCTCGCCGTCGGGAAGAAATACCTCATCATGGCTGATCTGCGGTTCGCTATAAGCCAACCATGAGGATCGGGTACGTAAGCTGGATTCCATCACTTGGATACGCGCAGGGAAAAGCTGTCATTATGTCCCAATTCAGCGCCCCAGGCTATTTGCTGCGCAAATCCAGGGTGTGGACATATTCACCGGGCGACTCCTCCGGTGGCGGCGCCATGGGGCGAGGCAAGCCATGCTCGGGGGCAAAGGCCCGCAATTCGTCAAAGTCCGGATTTCCCGGAAGCGGCCCCTGGGTGTGGCCATAGTCCCAGAAACGGTTGACCCGGCGCGCCTCCGCGGCGAAAGCGTTTACCGGGAAGTCATCGTAGGAGCGCCCTCCCGGATGGGTGACATGATACGTGCAGGCGCCGACAGATCGTCCGTTCCAGGAATCATAAAGATCGAAGACCAGCGGAGCATGTACGCCAATTCGGGGATGCAGCGCAGACGGCGGCGCCCAGGCGCGATAACGCACCGCGCCGACGTATTCGCCACTGCGACCGGTATGGTGCAGCGGCACGCGGCGGCCGTTGCAGCACAAAATGTAGCGCTCCCCTGTGACCCCGGTGAGCTTCACCTGCAGGCGCTCAACCGAGGAGTCGACATAGCGTGAGGTACCGAAGCTGCTGACTTCTTCGCCCAGCACGTGCCATGGCTCGATGGCCCAGCGCAATTCGAGATTGATATCGCCAATATTCACATTGCCGTAATGGGGGAAGCGAAATTCCTCGAATGGCGTCAACCATTCCAGCTGGAACGGGTAGCCCTCAGCCTTGAGGTCGGCGATTACTTCCTTGATATCCTGCCAGACATAGTGGGGCAACATGAATTTGTCATGCAGCTGGGTACCCCAGCGCACCAGCCTGCCGGTGTAGGGCTTTTTCCAGAAGCGGGCGACCAGGCAACGCAGCAACAATACCTGCACCAGGGCCATCCGCGCATGGGGAGGCATTTCAAAGCCGCGAAACTCCAGAATTCCCAGCCGGCCGGTGGGCGAGCCGGGGGCATACATTTTATCGATACAAAACTCGGCACGATGGGTGTTGCCAGTGATATCGATCAACAGGTTACGCATCAGGCGGTCGATCAACCAGGGCTCGTCGCACTCCCCCTGCGGAAATTGCTCAAAGGCTATCTCCAGCTCGTAGAGCATTTCCGGCCGACCTTCGTCGACCCGCGGAGCCTGGCTGGTGGGGCCGATAAACATGCCCGAGAACAGGTAGGACAAACCTGGGTGGTGCTGCCAATAGGTAATCAGACTGCGCAATAAATCAGGACGGCGCAACAGGGGGCTGTGCTCGGGGCTGGCGCCACCCAGTGTCACATGGTTGCCGCCACCGGTACCTGTGTGACGGCCATCCAGCATAAATTTTTCGGTACCCAGGCGGCAGGCGTGTGCTTCCTGGTAGAGAATATGGGTATTGTCCCGCAACTGCGCCCAACTGGCAGCAGGATGAATATTCACTTCGATCACGCCCGGGTCCGGTGTCACCAGCAGGCGCTGCAGGCGAGGGTCCCGGGGCGGTTCGTAACCCTCCAGCACCACCGGCATGTCGAGTTCGGCAGCCACACTCTCGATGGCGCGAATCATATCGACGAAATGCTCCAGGTGCTCCAGTGGCGGCAGGAAAATGTGTACCTTGCCAGCGCGCTCCTCGACACACAGCGCAGTGTGCAGCACAGGCAAGGCCTTGGCATCGGGTTCAGCCTTCTTTCGGCGCTTCCTGGTGCCTTTCTTTCTGGACTTGCCGGCACTATCCGGTGCCGCTGGATCGTCAAGCTCATCCCGGGGCTCGAAGGGGTCTCGCTCCGGCTTGATCTCGGGCTCCTCCTCCCAGGGCAGCGAGCCGAGAGGCAGGCGCAGACCCAGGGGTGAATCGCCGGGGATCAGGTTGATGGTTCCAATGCGTGTCTGCCACATGCTGGACCGCCATGGCTTGCCGGGTTCGCGGCCAAGCGGCAGTACAAAACCCTTGGGTTTTTCCAGACCCCGCTGCAGCAGTTTGGCCAGCCGACGCCGGTCCTGGCTGTCCTTGCGTGTCGCTTTCAGCGGGTCGATGTTGGCGGGCAGCTGACGCTCCTGCCAGATGTGATAGAGAGGATCTTCATAAGCGGGCTGCACAAAGGCGTCGGCCAGTCCGAGCCGGTCACACAGTGTCCGGGCGTATTTCTCCGCGTCGGCCAGGGTGAGGCCGTAATCCTCGTTGACTTTCGCCAACAGGCGCTTGTCGCTCCACAGGGCGACCCTGTCGGTACGCCAGAAGCATCCCAGCGCCCAGCGCGGCGTCGGCTCTCCCGGGTACCATTTTCCCTGGCCGTAGTGCACCAGGCCACCGGGTGCAAAACGCTCCCGCAAACGCAATAGTAATTGTTTGGCCAGCTTCAGTTTGTCTTCGCCGAGGGCCTCGGTATTCCACTGCGGGGCGTCCATATCTTCTGCCGAAACGAAAGTCGGCTCGCCACCCATGGTCAGGCGCACATCCGCCGTCTCCATCTGCGCATCCACGGCCAGCCCCAGGGTATCAATGGCGCTCCACTGATCCTCGCTGTAGGGCTTGGTGACCCGGGGATCCTCGTGAATCCGGACCACATCATTGCTGAACTCAAATTCGACTTCGCATTTGTCGATCGCGCCGGTAATGGCCGCCGCGGTGGAGGGGTGCGGGGTACAGGCCAGCGGGATGTGACCCTCGCCGGCAAACAAACCCGAGGTCGGGTCCAGCCCGACCCAACCGGCCCCGGGCAGGAATACCTCGCACCAGGCATGCAGGTCGGTAAAGTCCTGCTCCGGACCGGTGGGCCCATCCAGTGCTTTAACATCCGCGGTCAGCTGAACCAGATAGCCCGATACAAACCTTGCAGCCAAACCCAGGTGCCGCAGTATCTGCACTAACAACCAGGCGCTGTCGCGACAAGAGCCTATGGCCAGCTCCAGGGTCTCGTCACAGCTCTGGACTCCGGGCTCCATGCGAATGCGGTAGCCAATATCCTGCTGCAGGCGCTGGTTGACCGCCACCAGGAAATCGATAATGGCGATGGGGTTGTCGCGACCGGGCTTCACATCGCCTGCGAAGCGTTCCATCCAGTCGGTTAATTTCGGGCCACTCTCGGCAATGTCGAGGTAGGGCGCCAGTTCAATCCGCAATTGTGGCTCGTATTCGAACGGGTAGTGCTCTGCATACTCCTCAACGAAGAAGTCGAAGGGATTGATTACCGTCATATCGGTAATCACCTCAACTTCCACCGCGAACTCTTTGACCTTCTCGGGAAAAACCAGGCGCGCCAGGAAGTTACCAAAGGGGTCCTGCTGCCAGTTAATAAAGTGGCTGGTCGGGCTAATCTTGAGTGAGTAGCTGTAGATTTTGTTGCGACAATGGGGTGCCGGTCGCAGGCGCACCACATGGGGCGACATTTTGACAAAGCGATCAAATCGGTAGTACGTGTTGTGGCGAAGGGCAACGCGAATTGTCATTCCGAATGTCTCAGTCTGCGGTTGCGGGCTCTAGCAAAAACCAGGTCTCGGCGAAGCAGTTATGCAACTTTGCCAACTCAAGTTGGATCTCGTTCATAAACTCTCGAAAGTTCTCTCCCAGCACATCGTAGCCATCGTAGCGAACTATCTGCCTTTCGATAGCCAGCGCAATTTTGCGCGCATCGGTGCCGTGCGGCAAGCGGGAAATGGCATGAGCAAGGCGGCTCATCGAGAACATTACCGTGCGAGGATATTCTTTATCCGCCAGCAGAAAGCGCGTTACCCCGGCGCCATTGACCGGTGCCCTCTCCTTGCGCAGGTAAGGTTGGTAGGCATCGAGAGATCGCAAAACATTGCCCCAGACAATCTGCGAAATATTGGTGGAGGCGTCCTCCGCCGACATAACCACCGCCGCGCCCGCATCCATGATACGCGTAGCCATGTCCGCACGCTCCAGGGTACGCCCCAGGCGGATGAATTCCGAGGCGGCGTCCTTGTTCATACTATTGGCAAACAGTCCGCTAAACTGATGGCATGCCTTGAGAATATTGTTCAGGTACTGGTTACGGTGTCCCCGATTGAGCCCCTGTTGCATGTTGTCTTCAGCAAACAGCTTCAATTCATTGACCATTTCCCAGGTATCTGCCGGTATGACGTCGCGACAGGTTCGGGCATTTTCCCGCGCCATCTTGAGTGAAGACAGCATGGAACTGCCGTTGGTATCGTCTGCCAGCATAAACTTGATGACGTTGCGCTCGTCGCGATTCTTGTAACGCTCGCTGAACGCCTCACTACTATCGTTGATATCGACCAGGGTATACCAACTGAGATCAACTCCTCGCGGCAGGTCCAGCAACAGGTTGGCATAGACCTTCACCATGCGCGCGGTGTTTTCCGCCCGCTCCAGATAGCGGGCCATCCAGTAGACCCGCTCAGCTACTCTCGACAACATCATCAGGCTCATCGATCGACTATCCAGGTATCTTTACTGCCGCCACCCTGGGAAGAATTGACCACCAGGGAACCTTTTCTCAGCGCCACCCGGGTCAGGCCACCGGTGGTGACATAGAGCTCCTTTGCCTGCAGCACAAACGGTCGCAGGTCGAGGTGCCGAGGCTCTATCGCACCATGCCCCACCAGTGTTGGGACGGTGGACAATTTCAGGGTCTGCTGCGCGATGTAGTTGCGCGGGTTGCCCTCGATCAGCTTGGCGAATCGGGCCCGTTCTGCCTTGCTGGCGTGGGGTCCGATCATCATGCCGTAGCCACCCGACTCATTGGCCGGCTTCACCACCAGTTTGTCGAGGTTCGCCAGCACATAGGCCCGTTGCTCGTCATCATGGCAGAGGTAGGTCTCGACATTGGCTATCAAGGGATCTTCGTTCAGGTAGTAGCGAATGATATCGGGCACATAGGCGTAAACCACCTTGTCATCGGCAACGCCTGCGCCCGGGGCGTTGGCCAGGGCTACATTGCCCGCCTGCCACGCTCGCATCAAACCCGATACCCCCAATACTGAATCCTTATCAAAGACTTCGGGATCCAGGAACAGGTCATCGATGCGACGATAGATGACATCGACCCGATCCATTCCGGAGATGGTGCGCATATAGACGCAGTCATCGTCCCCCACCACCAGGTCGCTGCCCTCGACCAACTCGACACCCATTTGCTGGGCGAGGTAGGAGTGCTCGAAATAGGCGGAGTTATAAATACCCGGGGTCAGCACAACGATTTCGGGGCGCTTGATCCGGCGCGGTGACAGCGCGGCCAAGGTAGCGAAAAGCCGGGCGGCATAGTCGTCAACCGGCAGGATATGCTCATTCTCAAACAGCTCCGGCAGTACTCGCTTGGTAATCGCCCGGTTCTCGAGCATATAGGAGACTCCGGAGGGCACCCGCAGGTTGTCCTCCAGCACGTAGAACTTGCCGTCGTCATCGCGCACCAGGTCAGTGCCACAAACATGGGCCCAAACCCCGAAAGGCGGAGACACGCCAACGCATTCGGGGCGAAAGTTTTTTGACTGGGTCAGGATGTGCTCGGGGATGACACCGTCCTTGATGACATCCTGCTTGTGATACAAATCATTGATGAACATGTTGAGGGCGCGCAAGCGTTGCTTCAAACCCTCGGCAGTGACGCGCCATTGCTTCGCCAGAATCGTGCGGGGAATGATATCGAAGGGCCATGCGCGATCGATATTGCCTTCCTCGGTGTAGACGGTAAAGGATATACCCATCTGGCGAATGGTCGCCTCGGCAGTTTCCTGCCGGGTCTCCAACTCCTCCGGGGTCTGGGACGCAAGGTGATTGGCCAATTGCCTGGCCGCGAGGCGAGCATTGCCCGACGGTGTAATCAACTCATCGTAATACTCCCCGCAAGGGTAAGTCTTCCAATCAATTCCTTTTTTTCTCACTACTCAACCTGCCACTGAATTGCTATTACTTTCAGGCGTTGCAGCCGCCACCAGCCATACCGCTGCCTGGCGCAAATGACGCCGCAACCCGGAGCCTTGTCCAAACCTTGAACCGCCATAAGGATTCTCGACAACGCGATCGACATTGACTTTCCTGATCGCCGGGAACACCGCTGACATGTTGCACCAGCGTGCAGGCCAATGCCATAGCGTTAGCAAAATATAGCTGTCGATCCCGGCATGGGCGACTTATTAAAGAAAAACGGCTGCAGAAAAACGGTAACGTCACAGCCAAAAAGAGGGCCGAAGCCCTCTATGGATCACCAACATCGGAATTTCGCAACTGCCTCAGACCGACTTGGTGAACTCCGGATAGGCCTCCATACCACACTCGGCGATATCGACTCCTTCATATTCATCTTCTTCGCTGACCCGAATACCCATAACCGCTTTCAGAATACCCCAGACTATGAGGCTGGCAATAAACACCCAGCCAAAGATAGTCAGCGCGCCGATCAACTGGCCCGAAAAGGAAGCACCGCCATCTTCAGTCAAGGGGTTGGTTACCGGCACCAGCATCAGACCCAGAAAACCGACCACGCCATGGACCGATATAGCACCTACCGGATCATCGATTTTCAACTTGTCGAGGGTGAGGATTGCAAATACCACCAGCACACCACCCAGGGCACCAAACAATGTGGCCTGCAAGGCGCTGGGGGTTGAGGGCTCGGCAGTGATCGCAACCAGACCAGCCAGGGCACCATTGAGCGCCATGGTAAGGTCGGCCTTGCCAAATACCATGCGGGCAGTGATCAGGGCCGCTATCAGACCGCCGGCTGCTGCTGCGTTGGTATTCATAAACACCACAGCGACAGAGTTAGCACTTTCCACCGTTGCGGTAGCCAATACCGAGCCGCCGTTAAAGCCGAACCATCCCATCCACAGAATGAAAGTACCGAGGGTCGCCAGGGGCAGGTTTGCACCCACGATGGCGTTGATCTGGCCATTGGCGCCGTACTTGCCCTTGCGCGCGCCGAGCAGCAACACGCCAGCCAGTGCGGCACCGGCACCCGCCATGTGAACGATACCGGAGCCCGCGAAATCCGAGAATCCGAGATCGCCGAGGCTGTACAGGCCAAATACCGACTCACCACCCCAGGTCCAGCTGCCTTCCATCGGGTAGATGAAGCCGGTCATGACCACGGCAAATACCAGGAAAGCCCACAGTTTCATCCGTTCAGCCACCGCGCCAGACACGATGGACATCGCTGTGGCGACGAAAACCACCTGGAAGAAGAAGTCGGCGGAAGGCGCGTAGGTCGCCGCCTCTTCAGCACCGGCGACGCCATCTCCAGCGATAGTCGACAGGAATATATCGCCACCGTACATGATTGCGTACCCGCAGATCATGTACATGGTACAAGCCACCGCATACAGGGCGACGTTTTTCAAAAGAATTTCAGTGGTATTCTTGGATCGCACCAAACCAGCTTCCAGCATTGCAAAGCCGGCGGCCATCCACATAACAAGCGCTCCGCACACCAGAAAATAAAAGGTGTCCAGCGCGTACGATAATTCAAAGATGCTATTTTCCATGACCAAGCCCTCCGCAAAGCTCAGAAAAAGGAACAATTGGGTGCAAACTCGAACGAGAGTACCGGTTGGGCTCCGGCGTCCCGGAGTTCAACTAGATGGCGTCGTCGCCGACTTCACCGGTTCGAATGCGTATCGCCTGCTCGAGCTGGGAAACGAAAATCTTGCCGTCACCGATTTTGCCGGTATTGGCTGCCTTGCTAATGGCCTCTATGACCTGGTCAACCAGACCATCGGAAACAGCAATTTCAATCTTCACCTTGGGAAGAAAATCGACGACGTATTCAGCGCCCCGGTAAAGCTCGGTGTGCCCCTTCTGCCGACCAAAGCCTTTCACCTCGGTAACGGTAATGCCCTGCACACCGATTTCAGACAGGGCCTCTCGCACATCGTCAAGCTTGAACGGCTTAACAACTGCAGTAATCATTTTCATTGCGAATCTCCTTGCAAAGCCCGCGCCAGGGCGCGGGCTGATATGGATGCGTTAAGCGATATCAGAACGATTTAACCCAGCTGATGAACAGCTTGGTGTTGTCGTTGCCATCGGCATTGTCATTGTCGGCGGCTGAGACGGACAGGGTCACGTCACCGAAATCTCCCGCCGACTTGGTCAGGTCAATCTGGCCATAACTGTAGTCGTAGTCAGCATCCATAAAGGCACCGTCGTTGGTGAACTTGTAGTGCCCCAGCAACAGGCCCAGCGTCCAGGACTCGACAACTTCAAACGCGGCTGCGCCGTAGAAATGCAGGTCGCCAGCGACGAAGGGATTGATATCCTCGTCACCATTGTCGGCCTGGTCATTGATGGTGTAGTGCGTCCCGACTTCGAACCACAGAAAGCTGGCAATGGCATAAACCTCGCCAAAGTCGAAGCCCGACTCTAACAGGCCGTAGTGGTAATACACGTAGCCAAGATCAAGGGCGACGTGCTCGTTGAAGTCGAAACCCCAACCGATGTAAAAGTCGGCTTCATACTCAGAACCTGAACGTACGCTTAACAGGCTGATGTCATCCAGATCCGTGGCATCGTCCACATCGATAATATTGCCGAAGTCGACGTTGGAGACCCAAGCACCGATGTACAGTCCTGAATCGCCTTCCCAGTCGACACCACCCTGGACCGCTGGGCGGTTGCCGGTCTGGGTGGCGCCACGCCAGACATAGTTGCTGGTTACGCCGATATTGGCGCTGAGCTCCGCCAGCGCCGGCGCAGGAGCGGTGAGCCCCCCCGCCAACACTGCCGCCCCAAGTGCTACAGCTGCTTTTGAGTTTTTCATTGCTAATGTACTCCACATTTAATGGTTAAAAACTGTCACCCATCGCGAGCAAGACATGCCCACTCCTAGCAGGGATCGTGCCAACTTTTAAAAAGTCGTTTAATACCAACAACTTACGGAATTTTAAAAAAATCGACGAAAACTCCCCTGCCTGGTCTCGCCCGTATCAAGTGCAGCCGTTACGGGAGCGTGCACGAATTTGGAGCATGATTGAAGCCCACCCTTGCCGGGCCACGAAAATTACGTAAACCTCGGCTCAGATCAGGCAAAACAACACTCAACACCGCTAAATTGCGGCATACCGGCACGCTGAACGTATTAAAGCAAACATGCACCCGCTGCTGGATATAGGTAATTACCGGGGCTACCCCGGGCTTTTTTAGCTTCGGGCGTGCACCAGCGTGGTGCGCACTCGCGCCAAAAAGGAACCATACTTTCGCTTGTCCATGCTCCCCCTTTTTGGGTTAGACTTGCGCTCTACAAGACGAGGCCGCGATGACACAACAACCACTCTTTGCCGAACTGGCCAGGCGATTGGGCGAGGTCCTGCCCGGCAAGCCGCCATCTGAAGATCTGGAAAAAACCGTGAAGACTGTCGCACAGTCGGTTTTTGCTCGCCTGGAACTGGTGACGCGAGAGGAGTTCGATGCCCAGGTGGCAGTGCTGGCGCGCTCCCGGGAGCGAATCCAGCAACTTGAGGCAGAGCTTGCGCGGCTGAGCCAGCAGATCGACGCACTGGAAAAAGCAGACAATTAGGGACCCCGCGGCATCCTGGATCGATGCCGCGACACGGCCAGGGAGAGGCTATGTCACTTGCGATCATATTTGCCCGCGCTTGCGTGGGTGTCACAGCGCCACTGGTTACCGTGGAAACCCACATCTCGAACGGCCTGCCCGGAATGCTTATCGTTGGCCTGCCGGAAACGGCGGTCAAGGAAGCTCGTGATCGGGTCCGAAGCGCCATCATCAACGCCCACTTCGACTTCCCGATGCGGCGGATTACCGTCAACCTGGCGCCGGCGGACCTGCCCAAGGAGGGGAGCCGTTTTGATCTCGCCATTGCGCTGGGGATTCTTGCCGCCAGTGGCCAGTTGGATACAACTTCCCTCGCCGACCACGAATTCATCGGGGAACTCGCACTCAGCGGCGAACTGCGGCCGGTGAGAGGTTCATTGCCCGCTGCGCTGGGCAGTAGCCGCAGCGACCGCAGTCTGGTGGTTCCCAGGGGCAACGCCGATGAAGCGGCCCTGGTAACGACGGCCACGGTACTGCCAGCAGGTCATCTCCTCGATATTACGGCGCACCTGTTCAAGCGCCGCGCGCTGGTGCGACATTCTCCACCGCGGAGCGATGCCAACAGCCATTATCCCGACCTGCGCGACGTGCAGGGTCAGCAGCATGCGCGACGAGCACTGGAAATAGCGGCGGCCGGGCGCCACAATCTGCTGATGTATGGCACCCCGGGAACGGGTAAAACCATGCTCGCCACCCGCCTGCCCGGGATATTGCCGCCACTGGAAGAAAGCGAGGCACTGGAGGTCGCTGCGATCAAGTCCATCGCCAGCCAACGGAGCCTGGTCGGACAGTGGCGCATCCGCCCGTTCCGTGCACCCCATCATACTGCCTCGGCCGCGGCACTGGTGGGTGGTGGTTCTTCTCCCCGGCCCGGTGAAATCTCGCTGGCTCATCATGGCGTGTTGTTTCTCGACGAACTACCGGAATTTCCACGCACCGTCCTCGAGGTACTACGCGAACCACTGGAAAACGGCGAGATTATGATTTCCCGGGCACGGCAGCAACTGAGTTTCCCGGCTGACTTCCAGTTGATAGCGGCCATGAACCCCTGCCCCTGCGGCTATCTCGGCGACCCGCAGCGCAACTGTCGCTGTACCCCGGACCAGGTCATGCGCTATCGCTCACGTATCTCCGGCCCGCTATTGGATCGCATCGATATGCACGTACCCCTGCACGGGCTGCGCCCCGGTGAACTCACCGGCACCCAAGCGGCTGAAGCCTCATGCATAGTGCAACAACGGGTAGAGGCAGCCCATCAGCGCCAACAGCAACGCAGCGGGGTAGCCAACGCCCGGCTGCCCCCTGCTACGCTGCCGCAGGTTTGCGCGCTGACCGCCCCCAACCGTGAATTCCTTGAAGCCACGCTGCAGCAACTTAAATTATCCGCCCGCGCCTATCATCGCATCCTCAAGGTAGCCCGCACCATCGCCGACCTGGCAGCGTCCGAAACCATCGAGCGCCACCACCTCGCGGAGGCAGTCAGCCTGCGTGGGCTGGATCGCCCCGGCTGAGCCAAGCTTGCCGAATTCAGCTCGACCCCTGTCTTGCAGGGATACTTCGAGCGAACTTGCCGCCTGTTCGCAAGTGGTTCATCATGCCCCCAAACCATCACGGATCGAGAAGGAGATTTTTCCCATGAGAATAGGCGTATCCACGCTTTTTCCTTCACTTTTGCTGCTACTGGCGTGCGGCTTCGCCTATTCAGCAGACCCGTTACCGTCCTGGAACGAGGGCGCAACCAAAAAGAGCATCACATCTTTCGTCGAACAAGTGACCACCGCCGGTGGCAAACACTTTGTGCCTGTCCCAGAGCGCATTGCGGCCATCGATAATGACGGTACCCTCTGGACTGAAAAGCCGATGT
>JAHEGP010000255.1 GCA_024645065.1 Cellvibrionales bacterium
CGCGATCCTCAGCAATCGGCGCGTCATCGGGTATCAGCAGTCTTGCACTTGACCGATTCTTGATTCCAGCGAGCAAGGCTGCGAGGCTATGATCTTCAACAGACTGTATTCGAATGTTTTCGGCGCGCAACCGGCGCCTGCTTTCCCGGTCCAGTTCGCCATTGTCGAACACGACCAGCTGGTGAAAACCTCGAGCCAGTAAGCGGTGCGCCAGATTTAGTGCGTGCTTGCCGGCTTTGGATTTGTGGTGGACCAGATACAGAGTGAGTGTTACCCGGGGCGCAATGCAATCCAGTTGCAGAGGGTTGCGTCCTATACAGGCTACATCACCCCGTTTGCACATCGAGAAAATGTTTTTTCCCCGCCGCTGCGATACCACCCTGAAACTACCGCTTAGCCCGGATTGCAGCAATACCCTGTCGAATTCCCGCCGGGCCAGGCGCGAGCGATAGCGCTGCTCCCGCTCCAGAGTTTGCACCGAAAGTCCCCGCGCATCCGCGGTTACGCGGCTGATCTCGACCGCAAACGGCAGCTCGGCCAGTTGTTGCAGCCCGTCGTCTTGCAGGACGAATAACAGCAGGAGTTCAGAGTGCATTAGCTGCGCCAGCTCAACAGCCACCTGCAGGCAGGGTCGCACAGATGCATTGCCATCGAGGGCTACAACTACCCGCTTGCCCGGGGGCCTAGCCATTGCGGTGCGCCTGTTTCTTGCTTGCAGCTGTCTTCTGCTGTCGCATGAGTTGACCAAGCTTCTGCAGTCGATCCTGGACCCGCCGATTGAAGCTGGATTTGGCGAAATGGCCGTTTTTACCGGCGCGCCCCGCCTTGAGACCGCTGAATAGCTCGATGGCATCATCCAGTGTTTGCAGGGGGTAAATTGCAAAATCACCGGCAGCACAAGCCTCGACCACATCCTGGCGCAGCATCAGGTGGCGGACATTGCTTGCCGGTATGGCAACGCCCTGCTCACCGCTGAGACCCTGGGCCTGGCAGACATCAAAGTAGCCCTCAATTTTTTCATTGACTCCGCCAATCGCCTGCACCTGGCCCAATTGATTGATGGACCCGGTGACTGCCAGGGATTGCTTGAGTGGCAGTTGGCTTATGGCGGAAAGCAATACCAATAGCTCGGCCACCGAGGCGGAGTCACCGTCTATGGGGCCATAGGACTGTTCGAAAACCAGTGTGGCTGACAACGCCAGCGGTTGGTTGGGGGCATACCGGCTCGCCAGCAGTGCCCCGAGTATCATAACGCCCTTGCTGTGTATGGCGCCGCCGAGTTCACTTTCGCGTTCTATATCGATGAGCTTGCCACCCCCCAAACGCGCAGTGGCGGTAATCCTGGCCGGTCGCCCGAAACTGAAATCGCCGAGCTGGAGTACCGACAGGCCGTTGATCTGGGCAACGGCTTCGCCTCGTGTGCTGAGCAATAAACTGCCCTGCTCGATCTGCTGTTGCAGCAATTCACGGTAACGACTGCTGTGCCAGATGCGCTGGTCGATTGCCGCCTGGACATGGGCGCGGTCGATCTGGCTGTGGCCCTGTTGCCGGGTATGGAAGTCGGCATCACGAATCAAGTCGCCCAGTTGCTGCATATGCAGTGATAGCTTGCGGCTATCCTCGGCATTGCGGGCGCATTGCTCGATAATTCGGGCAATGCCACCGGCGGCCAACGGGCGCAGCTTTTCGCGCCGGGCGATCGACCTGATGATGCCGGCGTAAAGCCGGGTTGCCTCGGTGTCACGCTCTATGGTTTCCGAGAAATCCGCCTGAACCTTGAACAGCAGGTCGAAATCAGGGTCATGGTATTTCAGCAGGTAGTAAAGCATCCGGTCACCACACAGCACTATCTTCACATCGGATGGCACGGGCTCGGGATCCAGGGTAATGGTAGTTGCCAGGCTCAGGACGCGCTCCAGGGACTCGATACGAATTTCACGGGAGCGGATAACCCGCTTGATGGCCTGCCAGCTGAAGCCGTTTAACAGCAGGGCATGGGCGTCAAGAATCAGGTAGCCGCCGTTGGCGCGGTGCAGGGCGCCGGCCTTGATCAGGGTGAAATTGGTAGTCAGTGCGCCATACTCGGCGTAATTCTCGACGTGGCCAATCAGGTTCTGGTAGGTCGGATTATCTTCATAAATTATCGGCGAAGCAGCGGTCTGGCTATTATCTACGACCACATTGACCTGGTAGCGGAAGAAGTTTCCGGTGCGGGAATGGAGACGCGGCTCAGCGGCTTTGGCATCGTCCCCGACCATAAAATCACCGGCGCTATTCGTGATGTCCACATGCACGTCATCGAGATACCGGATCACGTCGGGCAGTTCGCCATACTTTGTCTTGAGCTGCACCATGGCTGGATCGATGGCCTGGCGCACGAAGCCCTGATTGAGTCGCTTGACCTGCTCCATGCCTTCTTCCTGCCAGCTGTTGATGGTTTGCAGGTTCTGTTTGAGCTGTTCGTTGATGGTGTCGATATTAGCCTTGATCTGATTCTGCTCGGCTTCCGGCAATTCGTGAAACCTGGCCGAACCCATCAGCTTGCCATCTTTTACCGGCCCGATGGTGAAGCCGTCGGGGGTTCGCAACACGGCCAGATCGAGATCATGGGCGCGTTGCTCCAGGCTTTTGAATAGCTGTTCCTCGCGCTCCTGGAATTCTTCCTGGATTGCGGCGATACGCTGCTTGTACTCGTCAGACTGAAAGGTGTTTGGCAGGGCCATCAAGAGCCGCTCGACCAGGTTTTTCATGTCACCTTTGAGCTGGGCGCCCGTGCCTTTCGCCAGTTTCAGTAGTTTGGGCTTATGCGGCTCGGCAAAATTATTGATATAACACCAGTCGTATACCCCGGCCTGTCCCCGGGCGTTGCTGTGGCATTGGTCCCGCAGTATCTGGTTAACCAGCTGGTGCTTGCCTACTCCTGTTGAGCCGGCGACATAGAGGTTGTAGCCCTCATGGGGCATGTCAATGGCAAAACGAATGGCGTCGACAGCGCGAGCCTGGCCGAGCGCGACGTCGAAGGCGCCGCAATCCTCGTTCGAATCGAGGCCCAGCTCAGACTCGTCACAATGACGATAGAGTTGGCTTACAGCAAGCGCCGAGGGCACCATAACAAAGGTCCATTGCCAGGTTGATGCAAACCATCACATTAGCGGCCGAGGGGCTAATTGCCAACCAGTTTGCCGGCAAAGGCCTCGAGGTCTTCCAGGCTATGCAGATCGCGCTCGAAATGCGGTACTTTCTGGATTGCAATCTTCTGCTGGGCAACTGGCGTGTTTTCAATGGTGTACTGGTCCGCCAGCGCCAGGTCGTGCTGCTCTTGATAAGTCTCCAGGAGTCGCTGAGCCAATCCGGCCTTGCCCTGGACCTTGTCTGCAAGCTCAGCTACCTCCTGATGGCAACTGGCGCTGAGTTGTTCGGGTCCCCGGGCGATGTGAACACGATTGACGATCATGCCACCCACCGGAAGGTCTTCGCCACGCAAGCGTTGAAAAAAGCGCTGGGCCTGACCAAGGCTGGCAGGTTCAGGTGCGCAAACCAGCAGAAAACTGCTGTCGCTCTGGCCGAGGAGTTCTCGCACGCGCTCGGAGCGTTGCTTGAAACCCTCGAACATGTCGGTGAAGACAAGGAAGAACTCGGACAGGTCATTGAGAAACTGGTAGCCCGTCAACTTCTCGAGGAACTTGAGCGATCTTTCCGAGCCCCGCTTGAACAGTTTCAAACCGCTCTTGCCGACCACTTTGTAGGGCTTCAGTAGCACCTTCAAAAAGCGCCCCTCGAACAGGTCGAACATGCGCTTGGGGGCGTCTATGAAATCCAGGGCATGCTGTGATGGCGGGGTGTCGACCACGACCAGGTCGTAGCGGTTTTCAGTCGCTATCTCATAGACCCGCTCCATGGCCATGAATTCGCGCGAGCCGGCCAGTGAGCTGCTGATATGTTGATAGTAATGATTGTCAAAAATTGCCTGGCGCGCCTCTTCGTTCGGTGCATAACGCTCGACCAGGAAGTCAAAAGTACGCTTGGTGTCGAGCATCATGCCATACAGGGCGCCACCATTTTTCCCCGCCGCCAGCTTGGAAATATCGATTGCCTGGGGCTCGTGGCTGAGGTTGTCGAGGCCCATGGCCTGGGCCAGGCGTTTCGCAGGGTCGATGGTAAGCACCAGCACCGAGCGGCCGCGGCTGGCGGCCAGCAAGCCCAGCGAGGCGGCGGTAGTCGTTTTACCGACGCCGCCACTGCCGCAGCACAACAGGATGCGTTTGCTGTCGAGCAGTTCCAGCAAATCCAGATTGACAGCGCTCATGAATTGTTGCCCTCCAGCGCAGGTTCCAGGGCGGCGGCAATGCCGTCGATGATCCCGTGGGCATCA
>JAHEGP010000054.1 GCA_024645065.1 Cellvibrionales bacterium
ATCCACCAGGCTGCTGTTGGCAGGCAAGCTACTCAAAAGCGGCTTTCAGTCTCCCGCAACCGCCTTCAATCACCGCGAACTGATCCAGACATTCCACGAGTTGGGCTTCACCAGCGCGGCACCTGCCCCCGGCACGATCTGAACGGCACCCACGGTAGAGGAGTAACAGTATGAAAATGAACGCCTACGTCGCCGGGGTGGGAATGACCCGCTTCGGCAAACACCTGGACCAGACCCTCAAGGGATTGGCCGGTGAGGCAATCCGGGAAGCGCTGACAGATGCCGGCCTGACCGGCGCCGACCTCGAGGTCGCTTACATGGGCAATGCCGCTGGCGGCGTGGTACAGGGCCAGGAGATGATCTCCGGGCAGGTGGCACTGCGGGAACTGGGCATTGGCAAGATTCCAGTCATCAACCTGGAAAATGCCTGCGCCACCTCCTCTACTGCCTTCAACCAGGCCTGCGCCATGGTGACGGCGGGGCTCTATGACGTGGCGCTCGTTTGCGGCTTCGAGAAGTTATTCCACGAAGACAAGATGCGCAGCTTCGCCGCATTCGACGGCGCGGTGGACGTGGAAAATAGCGATGGAATCAGGGGCAGCCTGCAATCGCTTGCCGCCAAAGCCGGAGTGGATGTCGATTGGGCAAACGCAGGGAAGACCCGCTCCGTGTTTATGGACATCTACTCGCTCATGACCATCGCCCATATGAAACAGTATGGCACCACTGTCGAGCAGGTCGCCGGCGTCACTGCCAAGAACTCGTTCCACGGCAGCCTCAACCCGCGGGCACAATTCCAGACAGCCATGACCGTAGAGGAGGTACTTGGCGCCCGGGAAATCGTCTGGCCGCTGACCCTGCCCATGTGCTCTCCCATCGGCGACGGCGCCGCTGCCCTCGTGGTCGTCAGCGAGCGAAAGGCCAGGCAGATGGGACTGAACAAGCCCGTTAAAGTATTGTCCTGTGCGCTGGTCTCCGGCTTCGACGAGGAACCCGGTGACCTCTCGGTGGGTTCTCTCGCTGCCAACCAGGCCTACGAGTCAGCCGGCGTCGGCTGCGAGGATCTGAGCCTGGTAGAACTGCATGACGCGTCCGCTCCCTCGGAGATCATTGCCTATGAATACCTGGGGATTTGCGCAAAGGGAGACGGCGGAAAACTGATCGCAGACGGCACTACCCGCCTCGGCGGGCGGCTGCCGGTGAATGTATCTGGCGGCCTGCTCCGCAAGGGGCACCCGATTGGTGCTTCCGGCGCAGCACAGATTGTCGAATTGACCGAGCAGTTGCAGGGCCGGAGCCTCGACCGCCAGGTGGCGGAGGCTCGCATCGGCCTCGCGCACAACGGCGGCGGTATGATCGGCACCGATGCGGCGGCAACTGTGGTCAGCATTCTTGGCAGGGAGAACTGGTAATGTCAGAGCGCAACCCGACCATCCTCGCGAACCTTATCCGCAACTGGTGTGACCGCGATCCCGGCAGGCAGGTTCTCACAGTCGTCAGTATCGACGACAAGGGAGAGTTCCAGGAGGAAACACGCACCTACCAGCAACTGTGGGATAACGGCCAGCGTCTGGCAGCCTGGCTGAAGAACAAAGGCATGCGGCGAGGTGATGCCTTTGCCCTGGTCATGCAGAACCACCCCGAGTTCGTCGATCTCATGGTCGCCTCGAGCATACTCGGCACCGTCTTTGTGCCCATTGACCCGCGCACACGCGGTGACAAGCTGAGGTATATGCTCAATTTCGCTGAGTGCAAGGGCGCCATCGTTCCCGGCTATGCATTGGCCGAAGTGGAATCCGTCTGGAAAAATGAAAACGACAAGTGGATTGCCACCCTCTGCGAAAGGCACGGTGATTACCCTGCGATAGCGCCGGTATTGGCCGGACCTGCGCCGGTTCCTGAACTGGAAGTGGCCAGCACCGACCCGGATGCTGCCATGCAACTGCTGTATACCTCGGGCACCACCGGCGATCCCAAGGCCATCATGTCCACCCACGCGCGATACGGCGTGGCCGCGACACTGCCCCAGGTACTGGGATTGGACCAGAACGACCGCATCTATACCGGCTTGTCGCTGACCCATGCGAACGCACAGGTTGTCAGCCTGGGAATGGCACTTCACGCAGGCATACCCTGTGTCATCAGCCGTAAATTCAGCAAGTCACGGCTGTGGGACATCACCCGTGCCTACAACTGCACATTTTTCAACCTGCTGGGAGGAATGACCACTGCAATCTATGCTGAGCCGGCGCGCTCCGACGATGCCGACAATCCGGTGCGCAAGATACTCAGCGCCGGGATGCCGGCAGCCATCTGGGAAGACTTTTCCAGACGCTTCGGCGTGGATCTGTTCGAGTTCTACGGGGCCGCAGAGGGCGGGCTGTGTTTCAACCCGACCGGCATAGGACCCGTTGGCAGTTGCGGCAAGCCTCCGCCTTCCATGCAGATCGCAATCCTCGATAACAATGGCAACCCGGTCGGACCGGGCGTCGCGGGTGAAATCTGCTTTCGTGAAGCCGACGGCGGTTGTCCGCAGATGACCTATTTCAAAAACCCGGAGGCCACTGCCAAAAAGCTGGCGGGAGGCTGGTTACACATGGGCGATATCGGCCACATGGATGAGGCTGGCTGGCTGTTCTTCCACTACCGCATGGGCGGCGGCATACGCAAGCACGGCGACTTCATCAATCCTGCATTCGTCGAGAAGGCGCTCTCTGAAATCGATGCGGTCGCAGACGTCTATGTCTATGGACTGGCTGTTTCTGAAGGCATGGCGCCGGGAGAAAAAGAAATCGTTGCAGCCGTGGTACCGGCTGGAAAGGACCTGCTTGACGTGGCACGGATCTTCCAGGCTTGTCGAGAAAAGCTTGACAACAACAGCGTACCCGACTTTATCCAGGTTGTGGCGGAAATCCCCAAAACGGCGTCAGAAAAACCCCAGCAGCGCTTTCTGGCAGAGGCCTTCGCAACACACCCGGAAAACATTTACTCCGCAAAAGGCGGCAGGGAGGATTCAGTATGAAAACCATGTTCATCACAGGCGCTGCTCACGGTCTCGGCCTGGCCACCGCCAAGCGTTTTGCTGGGCAGGGCTGGTTTATCGGCATCTACGATATCAATCGCGAGGGTCTGGCCACTGCCCTGAACTCGAGCGATTTCCCCAATGCCTGTGGTCAATACTGCGATGTCACCGAGCGCGACTCTGTAGAGGCGGCGCTGGCGCACTTCTCGGATCATACCAACGGCAGGCTGGACGTGCTGGTCAACAATGCGGGAGTGCTGAGCTCCGGGAAATTCGAGGAGATCGACCCCGCCGCCCACGAACAGATGATTGCGGTCAACGTACTGGGCGTGACCAATGTCGCCCAGGCAGGATTCGAGCTGCTGATGAAAACCCCGGGGTCAACCCTGGTCAATCTCTGCTCAGTTTCCAGCCTCCACGGGTTACCGAGGCTGGCGGTGTACAGCGCTTCGAAGTTTTATGTCGATGGACTTACCGAAGCGCTGCACGTCGAGTGGGCACCCCACGACATCAGGGTTACTTCGGTAAAACCCCCACTGGTCAACACACCCATGGCGCACGCGGTGGATCCCATGATTACCGAGAAGTTGAGCTTGAACATGGAGCCGGAATACGTCGCAGCAGCGATTGAGAAAGCGATATTGGGCAAGCGCATCGACTACGTGCTTGGCACCTCGGCGCGATTGTGGGCGTACGCCGATAAATTCCTGCCGGAATCCGGCCGTCGTTGGTTGGTTCGCTACCTGACCAACCACTAACACTCTTACACAAGCGACTGACCATTGAAATTCAACAATAGACAAGTGAGACAGACATTATGAGCAGCTATATCAACTTGCCACTCAGTGGACTCGAGGAACCCCTCTCCGAAATGGAACAGTATGTACAGGACACCGCCCACCGCTTCGCTGAAGAGGTGCTGCGGCCCGCCGGCGCAGCCATAGACAGCCTGACTGCCGAACAAGCCATTGCCGAAGACTCCCCCCTGTGGCCAACACTGGAACAGGCAGCCGGCCTCGGCCTGAACATCAAAGCCATGCTGGAGTTGCCTCCCCTGGAACGCGAACGCATCATGCTGATCGCTTCAGAGGAATTGTCGTGGGGTGATGGCGGCCTGGCCGGCATGATTCTCGTCAGCCAGATGCCCGGCCTGTACTCGGCCCTGGCAGGCAACCTTGATATGGTCGACTTTTGCGACGGCAAAATAGGTTGCTGGGGCATTACCGAGCCCGACCACGGCTCCGACTCACTGGACCCCGGCGGCGATGCCGCCGCCGCGGCCGGCGACTATGGCCGCCCCAACTGTATGGCTCGCATCGAGGGCGACAAAATCATCATCAACGGCCAGAAATCAGCGTGGGTTTCCGGTGGCACCATTGCCGAAGTCTGCGCGCTCTACTGCCATGTTGAGGAAAATGGCAAAACGCGCCCCGGCATCTCTGTCATCGTGCCGCTGGACCTGCCCGGCGTCAGCAAAGGCAAGCCGCTGGAGAAGATGGGACTGCGCAGCCTCAACCAGGGTGAGATCTACTTCGACAATGTCGAGGTTCCGCTCAGCCACATGCTGGCGGGACCCGACACCTACGTGGATTTTGTCCGTCACACCCTGGCCGAAGCCAACGTTCACGTGGCCAATATGGCTGTGGGCATGGCCCGCGCCGCCTATGAGCACGCGCTGGCTTACGCCCATGAGCGCAAGGCCGGCGGCCAGAAAATCATCCACCACCAGAGCGTGAAGTATCGCCTGTTCCACATGTTCCGCAAGGTTGAGGTGGCCAGAGCAATGACACGCCGCGCCGCCACCTACAACGCCACTGCACCGGAAGCGGCCCTGCAGGGCTCTATATCTTCCAAGCTGACTGCCACGCAGACGGCTTTTGAAGTCGCCTCCGACGCGCTGCAGATATTCGGTGGTAACGGCCTCACCCGGGAGTATCCCATGGAAAAACTGCTGCGCGATGCGCGCGCAATGTTGATCGCAGACGGTTGTAACGAAATACTGGCCCTGAAAGGTGGCAGCCTTCTCATCAATCCCGAACTACTTTAAGGAGCTAGCGCAATGACTGGAAGATTACAGCACAAGGTCGCCCTGATAACGGGCGGAGGCGCCGGGTTGGGCGCAGCTACGGCCAAACGTTTCGCCGAGGAAGGTGCTCTGGTCGTTGTTACGGATATCAAGCTCGACGGTGCCGAGCGCGTGGCATCCGGGATCAGGGCGAGCGGCGGTCGCTGTGAAGCGCGTCTGCAAGACGTCACTGACGAGGCGCTCTGGGACACGATAGTTGAAGAAATCGTGGCCACCCACGGGGGACTGCATGTGCTGGTGAACAATGCCGGCATTGCCATTCCCGCTAACGTTGAACAAGCGACGATTGAGGACTGGCGCACTACCCAGGCTGTCAACGGCGAGAGCGTTTTTCTGGGCACGCGCGCCGCGATCAAGGTCATGAAGGACTGCGGTGGCTCGATCGTCAATATTTCCTCCATCGAAGGCATCATCGGCGAAGCGAACGTGCCAGCCTATAACTACAGCAAGGCCGGTGTACGGGTCTTTACCAAGTCCGCAGCACTTCACTGTGCCAAAGAGGGCTACCCGATCCGGGTCAATTCTGTCCACCCCGGCTACATCCTGACCGCGATGGTCGAAGCGGGGCTGGCGTCGGTACCCGAAGAAGTGCGCATTGAGATGACAACGCGTTTGCAACGCGAGATACCCATGGGCGGCTGTATGGGAGAACCGCTGGATATCGCCAACGGCTGCCTGTTTCTCGCATCGGATGAATCGAAATACATGACCGGCGCCGAACTGGTTATCGACGGGGGTTATACCTGCCACTAGGCCATTACCTCTGATCAATTCGGCACTACCTCAGGCCTGGCGCCGTGATGGCTGGGCGCGCAGGTCAATGCTTATTCTCATTGACGAGCGTTGCAGCGCAGTCCAGCGATCAGCCAAGCCCTCCGCTGAGGTAAATTCATCATCTTTGCCCCTGGAGTACACAAATCATGCATAAGTACACCGCGCCCGGCTGGGCTCGCGCTATCTACGACCTTTCAGGCAAGCTAACCGAAGATTTCGGAGGCGGCCCTCGTCACCTGAAAATGGCCTGGGTGATCAACCTGCACAAGATTATTACCCTGGTTATCATTTACGGCATGATGGTCCACTTCGACAATTTCAGCACTGCCGCCTGGGTCTATCTCGGGCTTCATGGTAGCTACGGCTATTGCTGGCTCGTCAAGGACTTTGGCTTCCGCGATGCAAGCTTCGAAACCCGTGTCACGTATGGCGGAGCACTTATGACCTACCTGGTATTGATCGGTTGGTACTGGTTGATGCCCTACCTGTTTCTGTCACGACAGGTCGACCCTTCCGGGCCCATGTTGTTCCTCGCTATTGCCATGCACACCCAGGGCATTACCTGGATGATTGCGGGGGACTGCCAGAAGTACTTCTCCCTGAAGTATCGCAAAGGGCTTATTACCGACGGTGTATTCAGCTACACCCGCAACCCCAACTTCCTGGGTGAGATTCTGATCTACAGCTCCTACGCAATACTGGCCAACCACTGGCTGGGCTACCTGGTGCTCGCCTACGCCACGGTGTTTTTCTATTCGCGCATGTTCGTCAAGGATGAATCCATCTCGCGCTATCCGCAGTGGGACGCCTACACGGCTCGCTCCAGTCGCCTGATTCCCTGGAAAATTCTGTCCGATCCTTACCGGCGCGCGCTGGCCACACCCGCTGAGCAAAACTGAGGCTCGATCGTGACAAAGGAATTCAGCAGGAAAATGTTCACAGTGGCTGCCGCATTCAACTGGATCGTCGCCCTGTTGCTCTTCTTCTACCCCGCTCTGCTGCTCGGGCCATTCGGTGTTACTCCTCTACCGGAGCAGACCCTGTGGATTCAGCAGTTTGCCGGTCTGGTCTTTTTCTTCGGCATTGGCTACTACTGGGCTGCCAGAAACCTGTACCGGAATCAGCCGATCATTCGCCTGGCAATCCTGGCAAAGCTCGGTGTGGTTGCCATTGGTACCATCAACGTGGCATCCGGCGACGTCAGCTGGCAATTCCTGTTGCCTGCTTCAGCAGATGGGGTGTTCGCCTGCCTGTTCATGATCGCGCTGAAGTCAATGCGTCAGCGGCAGACAGGCAGTGTGGTTTGACGCCACCCCGGCATCATAGTGTGTTCATGAGCTGGTGGGGTCAGCCGGGAATCGCGAGTCTGGTCTGCAACAGCAACTCTATTTTATTGAGCAGGATTTCATTCAGATCGTGATGGCGTCCACGATCAGCTTAAGGAATATATGGACCCACTCCGTTTGCAAGACAAGACATTTGATCATTGATGTGAGAGAAAAACATTGCTCTCATATATCCGGCCTTTTGGTATTTCTTCCTGACCAATAACATGACACTATCAGCCAGGACGATTGCGGCAATTTACAAACAGCGTTGGCAGATTGAGTTGTTCTTCAAGTGGATCAAACAGAATCTTAAGATCAAAAGCTTCGTGGGTACGTCGAAAAATGCGGTGCTTACCCAGATATGGATAGCGGTGTGTGCCTATCTATTGGCGGCCTATCTGAAGTTCTCTAGCCGGATTACGATGGCAGTTTCCGAGATGGTGAGGCTGCTTCAACTGAATCTGCTTGATCGCAGAATCCTGCAGGAATCGCTTAGCCCACCAAACAGACCTGGTCCGGATGATGGCAGGCAGCTGGTGATGCTATGAAACTGTGGGACAGCAGTGATGATTTATACAAATACAGTTGATGTAGTGGGAAGCTAAGCATGCAAAGAATAGTTAGCAATTATAATCATATCTTGGAAGTTGACCCAAACGACCTGATTGGAAGAGAGATTATTAAAAACGGAATCTATGATCAGTATGATGTGGCATTAATGGTAGAAATACTAAAAAGTATTAAACCTGATTTATCACTAGATATCGGTGCTAATATTGGCAATCACTGTTTGGTAATTAGTGATTATTCAGAAAAGGTTCTTGCTTTTGAACCATCACCTAAAACATTTAATAAGCTTAAAAATAATGTAAATTTAAATAATGTAAATAATATTACGGTATTCATGCTTGGTCTATCCGCCAAAGAAAGTCAGGGCTGCTTATATATAGATGATGTTAATGCCGGTGCATCGAGCCTGTTAAAAAAGTGTGGTTCAGAAGTAAAAACGATAGATGTTAGGCTGGTCAATGGAGATTGTTTTATTGACGAGAATAAAGGGTTTTCTAAAATTGATTTTGTAAAAATAGATGTTGAAGGACATGAGGCAGAGGTTATTAAAGGAATTAAGCAAACCATACTCAAGGATAAGCCGCTAATAATCCTCGAGTGGAATAATGATGTTGTTAGGCATCAATTTAAACAGGATCATATTTTTGAAACGATTTTTCCTGATTATAAAGTTTTTGGGGTTGTTTCTAATGTAGACAAAAAAATTTGGAGAAAAAGAAAATTTGGTCAAATAATCAGGAGATTTAAAAAAAGGTTTACCCCTAAAAGGTCTTGCCTTACGGACTTTGACTTTAATTCAGACTATGGAAATATAGTGCTAATTCCTGATAGATATCAGCACTATATAAAAACTTGGCCCGTATTAAGTCTCTCTATCCCGCCGAAATAAACTCGATATAATCGCCATCAGGATCCTGAATTTGCGTACATCTATCCCGCCGAAGCGCACACCAGGCGGTGTCGTCAGGCACGGTGTCCCTGCCACTAGGGCACTCTGATCAATGGAATATTCCTTGCATCACATTACTGCTGCCGGGTCTCCGGCATCGGTGTGTGCCTGGCAAAATCGTCCCGGTGTTGTTGGCATCTATCCACAGCCCCCGCGGCGCGGTCTGCGGCAGCTTTGACCAGCAGAGAAATACCTCCCGTCGCTATCGCGGCACCACTGGCCACCAACGCGCCTTTCTGGTTGAGTCCTATTTGCGGCCGGGCCAGGGTGCCTTTGAGCGCAACAAAGGGCGTGACAAACATATCGGCGCTAACACCAATGCCCTTGCGGGGCTTGGTGTTGAATTCAATATTCAGTCGTTCCGTATTGAAGTCGATACTGCCACCGCCAACCACCTTGATATTTTTCGTCTGCGCATACAATGCCGCTAAATTGGCCAGCCCGTTCACCACATCCAGGCGGTAAACGCCGCAATCCCAGAGTGTATGTGTCTCGGTTTCTGCAAACGGGTTGAGAGCCGACAACAGCTGCGTCAACAGGTCGCTGGAAAATTTGTCCAGAAAGCCGCTCTCCACCCGGCCCGGCCCCTGGCTCAAGATGACCGTACCATTCGCTGTCGCAGCCAGCTTGTGCAAACTGTTGCCCCTGGATACGAGCTTGACGGTGATGTCCGTTGGCGGAATCTTGGAAAAATCGCTCACCTCGGCGGCGGCGAGATTGAGTCGCAGTTTTCGCCCCTGTATCAGCACATCCAGGGTGGGTAGCGACCCGGAGGTGGCAAAGATGATCTTGTTGGCCGATCGGCCTCCCTGGGGGCCCAGGAAATTGAACTGTGCCTCGAGGTCTCCCCCCCGCAAGCTGGCGTCAAGTTCGACTTCGTGAAGTGGGATCTGTTGGCTTAGCAATTTTTTGCTGCGGACAATGACATCGGCATCGATACCGGCCAGGGCGTCGAGGGGCAAGCGCTCATCGCTCAGCACATAACGCTTGTTTTTCCCGCCAGAGCGCGATTTGGCAGCGGCTTTTGCTTTGGAATCGCCGGCTGGCGTTGCCTGAAAAGGCTTCAAGTCGAGCATGCGGGAATGTAGCCTCGCTTTCAACGCAACGGGCTTGTGCCGCTGTATTTGCAACGAGCCATTCAGATCGCTGTCACCGAATTTCGCCTGTAGCTTGTCGATGTTGACGGTTTCGGCGACGAAGCTCACCTCTCCACTGGACTCATAGGCCAGCTCGGGTAGTTTGTGTGATAGTTGAGCCAGGCTGGTGCCTGTGGCCCTCAGCTTGAGTTTGGAGGGTGTTCCCGTGCGGCTGTACGAGCCGTCGATACTAAATCGGTTATCCTGTAGCTGCAGGGTAACATCGCGCAGTTTAATTGACTCGGAACGCGGCACGGCCTCGCCTGAAATGGCCAGCGCTTGTGGAGGAAGCCCCTCCAGCTCGAATAAATTCCCCAGCTTGTCCAGCGGCGCAAGCCTGCCGTCAAACTCCAGCGCGTGCTTGCCTATAGACGCACTGGCGTCGGCTTCGACGGCGTTGACCTTTCCATGCAGCTTGATTTTTTTCCCGGGGTCCAGTGCTACTTCCAAAAAGAGAGGGCCGCTGAAAGGCAGTGTCATTTCGAGGGCTGCAATGGTGCTTTCTATCTTCTCACTCGTCAACTTTGCCCTGAGACGGGCTCGACTCAGGTCGCTCAAGGCATGTACGTTACCGTCCAATTGTATCTTCAACCCTCCCCAATGGCCGCTGAGGGTAAACTCGTTGGGCGCAACAGGTTCCTGTTCGCCTCCTGCGACGCTGTGGCCGATGAGCTGCAATGGCTGGTCGAGCACACGGCCGTCAACCTGCATCGCTATCACCCCGGCAGCGTCGGTATCGAGGGTGGCTGTATCCAGGTGGACAACGCGATCCTGGCTTTGGGGTTGGCGCCGGATCAACGTGACACCACTGACATCGGCATGGCCGATGATCAGGCCGCGCCACTCTCCCTGGCCAGCGCCTTTCTTGTCGGCAACATCATCCCCGGCGAAGTCCCAGTTGGAGTTGCCCTCGCCATTGGCCTCCACCAGCAATTTGACATCCCTGGCAATGATTTCCTCTATTTCCAGCGGGCTTGCCAACAGCGACAGGAGTTTAACGCGCGCTGACAGCAGTCCGATCCGGGCCATCTGCTCCTCCGAGCCCCAGGCGGCATTGGCAATGCTCAGCTGTTCCACACGGATGAAAGCAGCGGGAAACACTTTGATCTCAAGATCGCCGGCAATGCGTATCTCGCGATCCAGCAGCCGGGATAATTGGGTCTCGATTGCAGGTCTGTGGCGATTCAGGTCAGCGTGTTGCACATAGAGCAGCAGCGCAATAAAAACAACGCAAAGTAGAACCACGATAGCGACCAACAGACGTTTGATCACATTCACCACCGCATCACTGCTTGCACGCAAGCATTTATTATTAGGTACAGGCAGGATAAAACGCTCCATCGCGGAAATCCACCGTTATTGAACCCGGCTCGATTAGCACCCTCCCCGAAAGTCAGCGCTGCCCCCTCCCCCGCCTTTCACTCAAGTTGCGGCCTGCTCAATGGCCAGGGCGCAGAAAGGCATCGGCATCAGCACCCGTGGGTCGGCGCCTGGCCAGCTGCCTGGCGGCGGCGCCAAAAGCTACTGGCCAGTCGACAGCCGGAACCTGACCGTCCTCATTCGCCGTCCCTGTGCCACTTGCGGCGACGGGTATCGCGTTTCGCCATCATGGCGTCCAACTCGACCCTCTGCTCGGCATTCAACAACTGGTAAACCCGGGCAAAGGTTTCACTGGCTCGATACACCATGCGGCTGGTGATCTGGCCGATTTCGTCAGCTACTCCTTGCGCGGTTCCCGCATCGAAGTCGTCCCGCTGGCCGCTCATTTCGAGGCGCAGTGCTTTAAGGCGTTCGCGATCAGGGGTATTGGCCTGGTTTGATTCTGTCAGCAGATTTTCCAGCTCGGTCTGCTGTTCGCTGCTCAGATCGAGCTTTTGGCTCAGCTGTGACAGCATCCTGCCCGGGTCATGCTCCATTCCTCCCCTGTGCCCCATTGCCCAGCCTCCGGCAGACATTGCGGTGGCTCCCACCAAAGTGGCGCCTAACAGCCAGTTCTTCAGTTTATTGCTCATCGTTACTCTCCTCGATCCTGTTGTCGAATAAGCGGAAAACTCTTTCCCGCCAGATTGAGGAGCAAGTCTAGAGGGTGGGTGCGTAAACGAGTCTGTGCCGTCGGTTAAGAATTGTTAAGAAACGCACAGCCGCGTAAAGGGCGGGTGACAAGCCCGACGCGCTTATTCAAACTGTCATCTTGTGGTTGCCGGGGGGAGAGCGTGCCGTGAGCGACTCCATTCTGATCATCGATGACGATCGCGAGCTGTGTGCACTGCTCGCCGAATTCCTGCTGCTGGAAGGCTTCACCACTCATGCCTGCCACGATGGCAGCGAGGCCGTGGCCCATTGCCGGGATCACCAGTATGACGCGATCGTGCTGGACGTGATGCTACCCGGCTTGCAGGGTCTGGAGGTGCTGCGCCAGCTGCGGGCGTTCAGCGCCACGCCCGTGCTGATGCTGACCGCCAGGGGCGAGGATACCGACCGTATCGTGGGCCTGGAAATGGGCGCGGATGACTACCTGCCCAAGCCCTGTAACCCCCGGGAGCTGGCCGCCAGACTGAGGGCAATCCTGCGACGTTCCCGGGCCAGTGACATTCCACAGGAGTTGGTCGTGGGCACTACCCGGATCGACCCCGCCAGGCGCAGCGCGAGTCACGGGGACATAGACTTGCAGTTGACCAGCGCCGAATTCAATATCCTGCAGATCTTGCTAAACCGGGCAGGAACGGTAGTCGACAAGGAAACCCTGAGCCAGCAGGCCCTCGGCCGGGGGCTGACCGCCTACGACCGAAGTATCGATGTCCACGTCAGCAAGATTCGCAAGAAGCTCGCTGCCGCGGGGGGCGAACAGCAGATCGTCAACGTGCGGGGGGTCGGTTACCAATTCACCGGGAGTGCCGGTTCCGGCGAAGCCCAAGGATGAGCGGCAAGCTGTTCATCAGGATATTCGTCGGTTTCTGGCTGGCCACCATTGCAATCCTGGGCAGCTGGATGCTGACCAGCCACTACTTTGATTCGACCCCCGATGGCGGGTCCTTGGAACACCGGCGGGCGGGCCCGCCCCAGCGTTTTATGCTGCGCACGATCTACCAGCTACAAAACCTTGATCAAGGGGAAATGGCTGAACTGGTGGCAAGGGTAAAAGCGGACCACAATATCACCATTTTCCTGCTCAACCGGCAGGGAGAGGATCTTTTTGGCCGCAGGGTGCCTGCCCAGGTAAAGGCGGTGGCAGAGGAACTGGATAACCGTCGCCGGGCATTCCGCGATACGCCCAACGCCCGGCTGCTGGCCCATGCGATCTACCGGGAACAACCGGGACCGCTGCGGGCAGTGTTTGCCTTTCCGCCCCATCGACATAATCTGCTGGGCTTGCTGGGCAGCTATCTCTGGCTGCGCATCGGCCTGGCGATCCTGATCAGCGGCCTGGTGTGCTACGGACTGTCGTGGCTGCTGACCAGGCGGCTCAAGCAATTGCAGCTGGCTTCCCGCCAACTGGCGATGGGCAACCTCGAAGCCCGCCTGCAAGTGCGCGAAAGCGGTGGCGACGAAACGGACGAGCTCGGGCGTGATTTCAACAGCATGGCGCAGCAGCTGCAGGAGCGCATAGAGGACCAGAAGCGGCTGCTCTCGGATGTCTCCCACGAACTGCGCTCGCCACTGGCACGATTGCGGATTGCCCTGGCCCTGGCCCAGGAGAGCTCCGACAAAAGTCCTGCAAACCTGCAGCGCATCGAGGGTGAAACCGAGCGGCTGGAGGAGCTGATCGGCCAGTTGCTGGCCAGCCAGGCCGGCGCAATTGAACTTGACACCCATATCGATTTGTTACCGCTGCTGCGCCAGCTCTGCAGCGATGCGAACTTCGAGGGAACAGGCGAGGGAAAGCATATCGTGCTCGACCACAGCATCGACCAGGCGCTGGTGGCCAGTTCCGGCGACCTCCTGCACAAGAGCCTGGAGAACATACTGCGCAATGCGCTGCACCATACCCGGGCCAATTCTGCGGTTACCGTCACCCTCGACCGGCGGGGCCAGCACTACAACATTGGCGTCGAGGACCAGGGCGGCGGTGTCCCCGCAGAGGACCTGGCGAGGATCTTCGAACCCTTCTATCGCACGGATACCGCGCGCAGCCGGGAAGCCGGCGGTCACGGCCTGGGACTTGCCATCGCCAGGCGAGCCATTCTCCGGCATGGTGGCCGGATCCGGGCTGAAAACAGCGGCCGGGGCCTGCTCGTGAGCGTTTTATTGCCGGCCGCAGATGGGCAGTGATTATCAGGGCCTAGCCAACCGGCGGGGCCCCTCCTGCCACATCACGCTAAAAAAACCCGCCGAATGCTCACTCTCCACGACCAGCACCCAAACACCCCATGCCGGGACCGGAAATCGGGTTTCGCGAGCTTGGCAATCAGTGCATCGAGGGAGAGTTGGCGACGAAGCTGCGTTAATCAAGCTATACCCTAGGCGCCCGACACTGGCTATCCTGCGCTAGCCAGCTATTTGAAAAAGCTGTCAAAGCGTTGGGTGCGGCTGACTGTCAGCGCCTCCCCGGCGGAGTTCCATTCTGCCATTCGGGTGAGCCAAAGTCCCTTCGATGACGGCCTGGCTTGCAATAGCCGCTGCCCGCAGCCCAGCTCACGTTTCAGACGGGCGCAACCGCAGTTGAAAATCTTCCATGCTGTGTTTACCCAGCACACTGCGCAGGTGCAAGTCGCGCTGCGGAAACGGGACCTCGATATTGTACTTGCGCAGTTTGTTGTCGATTTCCCAAAGGTATTTTGCATTCACTGCGCCCGGACTCTTGACCGCATCCGGGTTCAACCAGACCACCAGTTCAAAATTGAGGCTGCTGTCGCCAAACTCAACAAACCAGAGTTGCGGCTCTCGCTGTTTGTTGCCCGTCAGGGTGACCGAAACATCATTGGCCGCTTCCAGCGCAGCTTTGCGAACCAGCTCCTTATCCGTCCCGTATGCCACACCAAACGATATGTGAATGCGTCGAAAGGCTTCGCGCATGGTCCAGTTGGTCACCCGCCCATTCACGAATTCCGAATTGGGCACCACGATATCGATATTATCATTGGTGGTCACCAGGGTACTGCGCATATTGATTTCACGCACCT
>JAHEGP010000256.1 GCA_024645065.1 Cellvibrionales bacterium
CATTGTTGCGGTGAATAAGGGGAATTTGCGGGTGGCCGAAACCAGTTTGACCGATGAAATTAGCAACCGGCGCACCTTCGCCATCATCAGCCACCCCGATGCGGGCAAGACAACCATTACCGAGAAACTGTTGCTGTTCGGCAAGCTGATACAGGTGGCGGGAACTGTGAAGGGTAAAAAGGCAGACCGCCATGCTACCTCGGACTGGATGAGTATGGAGCAGGAGCGGGGTATCTCGGTGACCTCGTCCGTGATGCAGTTTCCCTACCAGGGGCGGACTGTCAATCTGCTGGATACCCCGGGGCATGAGGACTTCTCGGAGGATACCTATCGCACGCTGACCGCGGTGGATTCTGCCCTGATGGTGGTCGATGGCGCCAAGGGTGTCGAGGAGCGCACCATCAAGCTGATGAATGTATGCCGATTGCGCGATACGCCCATCTTCAGCTTCGTCAATAAGCTGGATCGCGATGTACGTGACCCGATCGAGTTGCTGGATGAAATAGAGGAGGTACTGGCGATTCAGGCGGCACCGATCAACTGGCCGATCGGTATGGGGCGAGAGTTGCGCGGTGTGTACAATCTCTACACCGATACCATTCATGTCTATAAAGCCGGCCAGGCGGCGGTGATACCTGAAGATGCCCGTATTGAGGGCCTCGATTCCGACGCGGCGAGACGGCTTCTGGGCGACGAGTATGAGGAATACCTGGAGGTGATCGAACTGGTGCGGGGCGCGAGTCACAAATTCGACCTCGAAGCCTACCTGGCGGGAACCCTGACCCCCGTATATTTTGGCACGGCGCTATCCAACTTTGGCGTGCGGGAGATGCTCGATGATTTCGTCAACTGGGCTCCCGCGCCGCGCAGCCGGGAAACCGAAACCCGGGTGGTCGAAGTCGACGAGCCCGGTTTCTCGGGCTTCGTGTTCAAGATACAGGCCAATATGGACCCCAGGCACCGTGACCGAATTGCGTTTTTGCGCATTTGTTCAGGGGCCTACCAGCGCGGTATGAAGATGCATCACGTGCGCCTTGGCAAGGATGTTCGCATCGCTGACGCGGTTAACTTCAAGGCGGGAGAGCGCGATATGGTGGAGCGGGCAATATCCGGCGATATCATCGGCCTGCACAATCACGGCACTATCCAGATTGGCGATACCTTTACCGACGGCGAGGATTTGAAATTCACCGGTGTGCCACACTTCGCACCGGAGTTGTTTCGCCGTATTCGCCTGTCCGACCCCCTCAAGTCCAAGGCGCTGCAGAAAGGCTTGCAGCAGCTTTCAGAGGAGGGCTCGACCCAGGTTTTTTTCCCCCTCAATAATAACGATATTGTCGTGGGGGCAGTCGGGGTGCTGCAATACGAGGTGGTTGCTTACCGCCTTAAGGATGAATACAAGGTGGAGGCGCTCTATGACAACGTCAACGTCTACACCGCACGCTGGGTCCATTGCCAGGACGAGCGCAAGCTGGCAGATTTTCGTCGCAAGGCGGCAGACAATCTGGCGCTTGACGGTGGTGGCCACCTCACCTACCTCGCTCCGACCCGGGTGAACCTGAGTTTGATTGAGGAGCGCTGGCCGGATATCGAGTTTCTGGCGACCCGAGAGCACTAGCTGGGGCTGGGTGCTTGGTCTCAAGCGCCCCCGGGACGCGGTGTTGGGCGGCGGCGACGCAGTAGGCGCTACGCCAGCAGTGGCTCGATTGCCTCGGCAATTTTTTCCGGCTTGGTCGACGGTGCGAACCGCTCCAGCACATTGCCCTGGTCGTCGACCAGGAATTTTGTGAAGTTCCACTTGATGTTCTTGCTGCCGAGCAATCCGCCGGCCTGGGCTTTCAGGAATCGGTAGAGCGGGTGAGCTTGTTTGCCGTTGACGTCAACCTTCTCAGCCATCGGGAAGGTCACGCCATAATTGAGCTGGCAAAACTCGGCGATTTCTTCACTGCTGCCGGGGTCCTGGTTGGCAAACTGGTTACAGGGAAAGCCGATGACAACCAGGCCCCTGTCGGCATATTTCTCGTACAAGGATTCCAGGCCCTTGAATTGCGGGGTAAACCCGCACTTGCTGGCGGTATTGACAATCAATAGCACCTTGCCGGAAAAATCCGCCATCGCCTGGTGTTCGCCGCTGGCGAGTTTGAATTCGTAATCGTAAATGCTTTTCATGGGGGTGGTCTCTGGGGATTGGGGTCAGGCTGATACTACGCCCGTGACCATTGACCGGATCTGCTTTGGCCGGCCAAGCGCGGCGTGGGTTGGCCGCCTTAAGCGCGCAAGACCGGGGTCGGCGACGCGACTCTCTGGCGCTCATTGACGCCTGGTTTGGGGAGTTCGCACGGGTTTATGCGGTTATGAGGCCGGGGCGCCTGCTACGAAAGCCTGCGAAACCCGATATCAGTGTTGAACCCAGTGACGGTGCCGTCTGTCAGCGTGCCTCAAGAGGCCCTTGAAATCCCTGTTGCCACTGAGCCGTACCTGCGGATGATCTGCTCCGCCGGCATAGGCTTGGCGATGAAGTCGCCCTGCAATAACTGGCATCCAATTCCGGCAAGGTAACGCCTCTGTTGGTCATTCTCGATGCCGGTTGCGACAACCTTGACCCCGATCTGGCGCCCGATATCCAGCATCGACTTCAGCAGCTTGCGTTGCATCGAGTTGGTATTGATGTCGGCGGTGTAGGACGGGTCGATCTTGATCAGGCTTACCGGTACGGTGCCGAGACTTGTTAGCGAGGATTCGCCGCAGCCAAAACGATCCAACGACAACCCAAAGCCTTGCAGTCTCAGTTCGGCCAGCATCCCCACTACCGAGGGCTGCTGCAACAAGCCTGCGCGTTCGGTGATTGCAAAACGAATCCGTCGGTGCGGTATATTGTGCCGGGCGGCGAGCTGCTTAAAGCTGGCGATGAGGTCCTGGTTCAGTCCAGCCAGGGGCAGGTTGATGTCGGCGCAGGTTTCAATGCCGTGGCCAGTGAACTGTCGGAGTGCCCCAATAGTTTGCCGAAAGACCTCGTCGCCAAGGCAGGGAATCCGTCCAGTTTGCTCCAGCGGCGGTAGATCGATCAGCCCCAGCTCCGGGTGATGCCAGCGAGGGAGGGCTACGACACCTTCGAGGGTCAGCCCGCGCGAGGCCAGGACGGGCTGGAACACAACCTGGAGCTGCCCGTGTTTGATCCCCTGGGCAAGGCTTTCGGCGTCATATTCCTGAGCCCTGGGAACCAGATGCATTTTCGAGGGGCGCCCTTGCCGCGCGAGAATATTTCCGAAAATGTGCGCCAGGCCGGTGTCATGCAGGGGGTTGCCGATGAAGCCAGCCAAAGGGTAGCCCAGGGCGCCTGCCAGTGACTGGATCGCGTGCTCCATGGACGGCTCCAGCTGGCCGGCAACGGCCAGGGGCACGGGATTGGGTTGATCACGGTTGGCCAGTTCGCGCATCAGGCCGATGCCTTCCGTGGGGGGCATCAGCAGGTTGGCAATAATCAAGTCGAATTCTCTGCCGGGCTCACTCAAGAGCCGTAGCGCTTGCGCCGGGTAGCGGGCATGGACAACGTCTTTAACGCCCATAGAGACGAGTCGCTGCTCCAGCGTCAAGATATTCGAGGGTAGATTGTCGACGATAAGAACATTCATAGTGCGGCAACGTTTTTTTCGGATGCGCTGTTGTCATTGACCCTAATAACACGCCACGCAAACGATGGATTCGAAGGCCACAACCATGTATGCCAGGAAAGACCGGGAGTATGCAATATCCATGCCGAATTTAGGGGTAGTGTGCAAGCCCTTATAAAATGGGCCCTGGGGGCTGGGCTGCGGTGTTGAAAAGGGTATTGCCAGGCAAAATTGTAAATTTTTTCGACACCTGTGGTGCCCGGTATCGGGCCGCTTTGCGCCTGTTTCGACGCCGTCTCACTCTTTTTGCGGTACCCGCTAGGCTGTGTTTCAAGCCAGCTTTACTCCGGGCATTGGGACCGCGCCAGCGTGCTGCTGTGATGACAAAGCCTATAGTTTTCAAGCCCTTGTCGCTTGTTACTGGGCGCAGCAGACTAATTTGCCAGGCCCCGTGCGGCAGGCCACCCAACCATTGACCGGCTATTGCATGGCTCGCCTTGCCGCTGCATCCGCCTTCGGTGTGAGTTGTAAAAAAATTCGACAGCAGCACGGGGTTCAGGGTTGGTGTTTGCGAGCGTGGCGGCGCGGCGGGTGGTGGGCACGGTGCTTCAGGCATGGCAGTATCTCCTCTAATACGGACATCGAAGAAGGGAAAAGGCCGCTTAATCCTTGTCCGGGTTGTCGGCTGCTTCCCCGCAACGGTGTGCGTCACGCGCGTGAATGAGATAAAACAGCATTGCGGCTGATCTCC
>JAHEGP010000055.1 GCA_024645065.1 Cellvibrionales bacterium
GTACCTGAGCCCACCAACCGGGTCCGTAATACATCAGTAAACCCAGTATAAAGAACAGCAAGTGCACCGGCCAAAGGCCGATTGCCGGCGACAGCTGCTCGTTTTCCACCGCGCCGCGGGCACCATTGAGTGACACCAGGTAAGTCATGTAAATGAGTACCGCGGGGAACAGCTTCGCATAGCGTCCCTGGCGCGGGTTGGTGCGACTCAGGGACAATGCCAAAAGCGTAACGACCGGGATAATGAGCGGCAGTGACAGGCGCCACTGCAGGGTTGCCTGGTAGCGCGGTTTATCGCTGCGAAACAGGGCTGCCGTGGGCACCGCATCGCGCTTTTCACTGCGAGCCAGCGCCGAGCGACGATCATTGATCCGCGCCCCGTAAGTATCGAACTTGGCCACCTGGAAATCCTTCAATCCGGGGGATCCCTCGTAGTGGTAGCCGTTGTATAACTGAAGATAGCGATCAGAAGCCAGGTTTTCACGCACTATACGCCCACTCTCGGCCACGACCAGATTGACTCGCGGATGGGTTTCACCAGGCCTTGCATCCTGGGTACTGGAAAGAAACACGGTTTTCATGCGGGTTTTGTCGCTGTAGAGACTCTCCACATAGGCCACCTGCCGCGAGGAGTTGAACGAGCGAAACTCGCCGGGCAAAAGCACCCCGAGACTCTCCTTGGTTTCAGGGTCAGCCAGTATTTTCTGTACCTTTGCCTCGCCGGCCGGGCTTAGGTAGATACTGTTAAAACCCATGTAAACCATCAGCAAAAGTGCTGGCACGCTGGTATAGGCCAGTAAGCGCGTGGGACTCATCCCACTGGTGGACAGCACCACCATTTCGCTCTCAACATACAGCCTGCCATAGGCCAGCAAGATGCCGATAAAGAATCCCAGTGGCAAGATAAGCCCAATGAAATTGGGCATACGGAACATCAGTATCTGGAAAACGACATCGGCGGCGATATCACCGGTGGCCGCCTGGTCCAGGTGACGCACAAAGCGACCGCTCATAATGATCAGCAGCACCACAAAAGTTACCGCCAACATATTTACCAGTATCTCGCGGGTCAAATAGCGAAAAATGAGCACGGCCGGACCAACCTCTCTGGGAATACCGATAGGACTATCATTGGAGCTTTGTTGTATCGTCGCTGCTACCGCATTGCTGCTACCGCATTGACGCAGCAACAGAGAAAGACCCTCTCGACCCAAACGCCCCTTTGACATGGGCTGGGCTAACTATACACTATGCGGCCAGGATAAAGAGCGCTTTAGCGAGTCGACTCCGCACAAACCCACTGCTACCTTATGATGGATTGAAATATGAACTTCAAGATCAGCGTTGTCAGGGATATTGCCGCGGTGAAGGCCGACTGCCTGGTGCTGGGTGGCTTCAGTGACCGGGAACACTGGCCCGATTCTGTGCCGGCGGCGCTGGCAGAGCAACTGGACATGCTCCGCGATGGCGGCGACCTCTCCGCCAAGCCCGGGCAAAGTGTCTGGATCTACCAACCCCGGGATATCAGCAGCAAGCGTATACTCGTTATAGGCTGCGGCAATAGCGAGGAGTGGAATGCCAGCGCCTACCGTGAATTTCTCGATGGCTGCGCCGGCGCCCTGCAAAACAGCCCGGTTAAAAGCGCGGCAATTGCATTGCCCGCTGAAGTTCCCGGGCAAGACGACGCGTGGCAGGCTAGTCAGCTGGCAACAACCCTGACCGCTGCCAGCTATCGCTATGATGCCACCCGAAGTGAGGTTGAGCCGCCTCCCAGGCTGCGTTCCGTCACCCTGGTGCGCGCCAGCAAAGGCGGACAGGCAGCGCTGAAGCAGGGACTGCGCGAGGGCCACGCCATCGGCAACGGTGTGCTGCTTGCCAGGGAGCTTGGCGACCTGCCCGGTAATGTATGCACACCCGAATACCTCGCCCAGCGCGCCCGAAAGCTCGCCCGCGGCCAACAGCGAGTCACTACCACGATACTAAACGAAAAGCAGATGGAGTCGCTGGGCATGGGAGCCCTGCTGTCGGTAAGTCATGGCAGCAGCCAACCCGCACGGTTGATTACCATAGAATATCGGGGCGGCGATGAAAAGGCGGCACCCGTGGTATTGGTCGGCAAGGGAATTACCTTTGACTCAGGCGGCATCAGCCTGAAACCGGGCGCCAAAATGGACGAGATGAAGTACGATATGTGTGGTGGCGCCAGCGTAATCGGTGTCATGCAAGCCCTGGTTGAGTTGCAGGCCGACATCAATGTAGTGGGGATTATACCGGCCTCAGAGAACCTCCCCAGCGGCGCGGCCACCAAGCCGGGTGATGTCGTCACCAGCATGTCCGGATTGACCATAGAGATCCTCAACACAGACGCCGAGGGACGCCTGGTATTGTGTGATGCCCTGACCTATGCGAAAAAATACAAGCCCGCAGCGGTCATCGACATTGCCACCCTGACCGGCGCCTGCATCGTAGCGTTGGGGAACCACAACTCGGGGCTATTGGGCAATAACCAGCCGCTGGCAGATCAACTTTTAGAGGCCGGTCGCAACAGCGGGGACGGCGCCTGGCAGTTGCCACTCGGCGCTGCCTACCAGAAACAACTGAAGAGCAATTTTGCCGACATGGCAAATATTGGCGGGCCCGCAGCAGGCACTATTACTGCCGCCTGCTTTCTCTCCCGCTTTACGGAAGATTACCACTGGGCGCACCTGGATATTGCGGGCGTGGCGTGGCGCCAGGGAGACAACAAGGGTGCCACCGGGCGCCCCGTGCCACTGCTGATGGAATATTTGTTGCACACCTCTTCATAGCTTGAGCTGATGACACGCATTCACTTCCATCTGTTGCCTGACCAGGCGTGCGGGGCCCGCAATCTGTATGCCTGCCAACAAGCGGAAAGGGCCTACCGCGAAGGGCGTAAAGTCCTGATCCACGCCGCGGACATAGAACATGCCCGGCAGCTCGATCGCCTGCTCTGGTCGTTTCGCGACAGCAGCTTCCTACCCCACGGTTTGCTGGCGAGCAGCGAGACCGGTCCGGGCACCCACGCCGTGAACCCTGTTCATATCAGCTATGGCGACAACGCCGGCGATCATCACGACCTGCTTATCAACCTGGCCAACTCGATTCCCGAATTTTTCAGTCGCTTCGACGAATTACAGGAGATTGTGGTCGACCAGCAAGAGGATCTGGAGCGCAGCCGCAAGCGCTACCGCTATTACATGGATCACGGTTATCCGCTTGAACACCACCGCATTCGCCAGCGAATTCTGTCACAGTAACAACACTTGTAACCTGGCGCCCCGCTGGTCTCTGCTATGGTGAAAACGATAGCAGGAGTCCCCTATGAACCACGACCCGATCAACGCTGAGCAAAGCGGTGCCCACAATTCCAGCTGCGAACCCACAGCGCTTCATGCCCGGGACAGGCAGGATCAGTCGACTGCAAGTCGCTCAATGGAAATGCCCATCGAAACGTATATTCCGCTGCTCAATGATATCGTAGCTGAGCCCTCCATATATCGGCCGACACTGGCGTGTACTGGCCACAATGAATCCAGTGCCGATGACCAACTCGCGCGCACCAATAAATACAAAACCCTCAGTGAGCGCGACCTGGAGCGAGCCGAGGCGGCAAACGACACGCCGGAAGTCGAGCCCCCGACCACTGACGATACAGTCTCCATGCTGATGCTCGACGAATGCCTGATCGACGATGACCTGGAAATAGACTTTGACGAGGACACCGGCTTTGAGAACAGTTTGCGCAAGCTGGAGCGGGAACTCGACAGCGAAGACGCGAAAAAACTGCAGTACCAGACTATCCTGCCCGACCTCGACAAATTGAATAATGAACTGGGAGTGGATCCGCTACCGTTTGAATCTTCAACGACGGCGGCCGCGCCAATCGCCGCCACCATGTCCCTGCACTCGCCTGTGACACCACAATCGACTCCCGATCTATCAGCCGGAGGTGCTGCGGCCAACAAACCCGGGACCGGGGAGGTAACGCCAGAGCCCCCTCGCGAGTCATCCGCGATTGGCGAGCAGACATTTTCTCTCCAGGTGTCCGGGATTGCGCTTTCTGGATCGACTATTTTCAGTGCCCTCCCCAACCCACTGAGCCTCGCTTCAACCAGCGATACCAACCTCCCCCCCTGCCTCAGTGACGCCGAGCTGGAAATTGCAGTCGACGAAGCACTGGCCCAGGCCCTTCCGGCGCTAAAGCGGGCCGTGCTGCAAAAGCTGGCACCATTGCTTTGCAAAGATTCCGCGACAAAGCCCGTCTAGCTACCCGCCAACCCTCGCCGCAGGCAGCCAGCATGCTATAATCGCCGGCCTTTTACCCGGGGATATAACTGGCCGAAGCATGGAAAAAACCTACCAACCCGCCTCTATCGAAAGCCATTGGTATGACACCTGGGAACGCAACGGCTACTTTGCGCCAAGCGGCAGTGGCACGCCTTACTCCATAATGATTCCACCACCTAACGTCACCGGCAGTCTGCACATGGGGCACGGCTTCCAGGAAAGCATCATGGACGCGCTGGTACGCTATCATCGAATGAAAGGGCACAATACCCTGTGGCAGGTCGGCACCGACCACGCCGGGATCGCCACCCAGATGGTAGTTGAGAGACAGCTGGCAGAAGACGGCATGTCGCGCCATGACCTCGGCCGGGAAGCTTTTGTCGACAAGGTCTGGGAGTGGAAAGAACACTCCGGGGGCACCATTACCAGGCAATTGCGTCGTCTCGGAGCGTCACCCGATTGGTCCCGGGAACGTTTTACCATGGACGATGGTTTCTATCATGCCGTGCAGGAGGTGTTTATTCGCCTTTATCGAGATGGGCTCATCTACCGTGGCAACCGCCTGGTAAACTGGGACCCGAAACTGCACACCGCCATTTCTGACCTCGAGGTTATTTCCGAGGAAGAGGCGGGTAAAATGTGGCACTTCCGCTACCCATTGAGCGACGGCTCGGGCACATTGACCGTGGCGACCACTCGCCCCGAAACCATGCTCGGTGACACAGCCGTAGCGGTCAATCCCGACGACCCGCGTTATCAGCAGCTGGTCGGCAAGACCATCACCCTGCCGCTGGTGGGCCGGGAGATACCGATCATCGCCGACGACTATGTAGACCCCCAGTTCGGCACCGGCTGCGTTAAAATCACTCCGGCTCACGATTTTAACGACTACGAGCTTGGGCAACGTCACCAGTTACCGTTGATCAATATTCTCGATCGCGACGCCGCTCTCAATGATGCCGTACCGGAAGCTTATCGCGGCATGGACCGCTTCGCCGCGCGCCAAGCCGTAGTCGCAGACCTCGACCGCTTGGGCTTGCTGGAGAAAGTCGACGAGCATGTCCTGAAAGTACCCAGGGGCGATCGCTCGGGCGTCGTAATCGAGCCCTGGCTGACCAACCAGTGGTATGTCAAAACCGGCCCCCTGGCCGAGGAAGCCATTGCCGCGGTGGAGGATGGCCGCATCGAGTTTGTGCCCAGGCAGTGGGAGAACACCTATTTCGCCTGGATGCGCGACATCCAGGATTGGTGTATATCCCGGCAGCTTTGGTGGGGGCACCGAATACCCGCGTGGTACGATGACCAGGGCAATATCTATGTCGGGCGCAGCGAAGAGGAAATTCGCCACCAAAACCAGCTCGACGATCGCCCCCTTTGCCAGGACGAGGACGTGCTCGATACCTGGTTCTCCTCAGCACTGTGGACCTTCGGCACCCTCGGCTGGCCGCAGCAGACCGAGCTCCTGAAGATCTTTCACCCTTCCAATGTTCTCGTAACCGGCTTCGACATCATCTTCTTCTGGGTGGCTCGCATGATCATGCTCACCCTCTACTTTATGAAGGAGGTGCCATTCCACCAGGTTTACGTGCATGGCCTGGTGCGCGATAGCCACGGCCAAAAAATGTCCAAGTCGAAGGGCAACGTACTCGACCCCATCGACCTGATCGACGGCATCGGCCTGGAAGAGCTGGTAAGCAAACGCACCGCCGGCATGATGCAACCTCAGCTGCGGGAGCGCATCGAAAAGATGACCCGGGCCGATTTTCCGCAAGGATTGGCTGCCTACGGCACCGATGCCCTGCGATTCACCTACTACTCGCTGGCGTCCACCGGCAGGGACATCAACTTCGATGTAGGCAGAATCGAGGGATATCGCAACTTTTGTAACAAGATCTGGAACGCCGCGCGCTATGTGCTGATGAACACCGAGGGCATGGATTGCGCCTGCGGCGCTGGCCAGCGCGACTATCGATTGGGTCTCGCCGAACACTGGATAGTGTCAAGGCTGCAGGAAACCAGCGCCAGTGTAGAAAAAGCTATCGGTCAATACCGATTCGATCTCGCATCCCAGGCGATTTATGAGTTTATCTGGAATGAATACTGTGATTGGTATCTGGAGCTTTCGAAGCCGGTGCTTTACGGCGACGAAGCTGACCAGGAGCGTAAACGTGGCACCCGGCGCACCCTGATCCAGGTTCTGGAGACCACGTTGCGCCTGCTGCACCCGTTTATGCCGTTCATCACCGAAGAAATCTGGCAGCGGGTGGCTCCCCTGGCGGATCGCGCCGGCGATAGCATCATGCTCGCCGAATTCCCCCAATGCGATGCGCAATTAATTGACGTCCGGGCCAATGCCGATATTGAATGGCTCAAGGCCGTGATCCTGGCGGTGCGCAACATTCGCGGCGAGATGAACATCCCCCCGGGGCGGGAAATACCGGTGCTACTGAAAAATGGTTCGGAGGACGACCAGCGGCGGTCAGTGCAAAATCATGAATTACTCATTCGCCTTGCGAAGCTCGCCAGCATTGAATGGCTCGAGCCCCGGCAGTTAGCCCCGGATTCAGCCACCGGCCTGGTTGGCAATCTCGAAATCCTGGTACCTATCGCCGGCCTGATCGACAAGACAGCTGAAATCGCGCGTTTGACCCGGGAGATTGGCAAACTCAACCAGGACCTTGAACGCAAACGTGGCAAATTGGCCAACCCCGCCTTTGTCGCCAAGGCGCCGCCGGCGGTCGTCGATAAAGAGAGGAAAAAAGTTGAGACCCAGGCCCAGGCGGTAACCAGGCTGGAGCAACAATTGGCCAGCATCCAGGCGCTCTAAGGCACCTCTTGGGTAGTACCGAATTAATCAGAGCTGGCCTACCATTGCGCAGCAGGCTTGCAGGGTTAAGCCCTTCAGCTGATTGAACCGTGACCCTGGAACAGTCGCCCGTTTCTCGCGCTGCGACTCAGCGCTTTTGCAAAAGAACCGGGCACAGCCCCGCCGCCTAACCATTTGCTTACAGTGGCATGCCAATTACCCGCCGAGACAGGCTGTCATTCACCCAATCACCGGTCTTCATGCTAGACTACGCGCCCGCCGCTACTCAGGTAACCCTGACCAGTATGGCGTCAAACATCGATCAACGGTTACGACGCGGCGCCCAACAACATCGACTCAATCGACAAACCAGGATATTTCCATGTCTCCCATTGCTTCATATCTCGTATCCATCATCATCGGTGTCACTGCCGGCGGGCTGTTCTCAGGCTACCAGGTGGGCACCGCTTTTAACCTTGACCTTGCCACCTGTGGTGCTTTTGCCGCGATAGCCCTCGCTGGCGCACTGATCAACCAGGTCATGGTTGCCAGTCGTGCAGGTGCCACCATCGCCGCGGGGTCAAATTCTGCCAGCCCAGCGCAAAACTCCCGGAAAACTCGCCCCCCCGCCCAGCCGGCCTCCTCCAGTCAAAGCTCCCGTGAGCAAGGTCTTGTGAAATGGTTCAACTACAGCAAGGGGTTCGGATTTATTACCCGTGACAGCGGCGACGATATCTTCGTACATTTCAAATCGATTCGCGGCGAGGGTCAGGGTAAACGTGGCCTGCGCGACGGCCAACGTGTAGAGTTCAGCGTCACCGAGGGTGAAAAAGGTCTCCAGGCCGAGGATGTGGACATTCTGCCCTGAGAGGGAAATTCGCGGGCCGCACCAACGCGCCGCCTGGAATTGGGTGAGGACAAATTTCAGCGAGCGCGGAAGTTTTGAAAGAAAGCCATTGATTTACATCATGGCAAAACCTAGACTCTGCACAAATAATCAAGCAGAAATAATAATGGGTTAACAGTGGCGGTCCAAACCGCCTTCACCTTTGGACAAGTCGGCACATCGGGCCGGCACTCAATGGTCAGGACGTCAAATCTATGAATACAGTAAATCAATATCTCGATCACCCGGAATACAACTATAAGGTCGTAAAGCAATTTGCTGTTATGACCATCGTGTGGGGTATCGTCGGCATGTTGGTAGGCGTTATCATCGCTGCCCAATTGGCATGGCCTGCTCTGAATTTCGACTTGTCCTGGTTCCATTTCGGCCGGCTGCGACCACTGCATACCAATGCCGTTATTTTCGCCTTTGGCGGTTCTGCGCTAATGGGGACGTCGCTATTTGTGGTGCAGCGTACTTGCCAGACGCCACTGATCTCCAACAAGCTGGCGGCTTTTGTTTTCTGGGGGTGGACCCTGGTCATCGTTCTGGCGGCGATAACGCTGCCACTGGGTATTACTACCAGTAAGGAATATGCGGAACTGGAGTGGCCCATCGACGTCCTGATCACGGTAGTGTGGGTGTCCTATGCCGTGCTTTTCTTTGGCACCATCACCAAACGGAAAGCAGCCCACATTTACGTTGCCAACTGGTTCTATGGCGCTTTCATAGTTACTGTCGCGATTTTGCACGTTGTCAACAGTGCGGCAATCCCTGTGAGCCTGACCAAATCCTACTCGATCTTTTCCGGTACAACCGACGCCATGATCCAGTGGTGGTACGGTCACAACGCGGTGGGATTCTTCCTGACTGCCGGTTTTCTGGGAATCATGTACTATTTCGTACCCAAGCAGGCAGAACGCCCGGTCTTCTCCTATCGCCTGTCCATCGTTCACTTCTGGGCCTTGATCGCCATTTACATCTGGGCTGGCCCGCATCACCTGCACTACACCGCCCTGCCGAACTGGGCACAAAATGTTGGCATGGCGATGTCGTTAATCCTGCTGGCCCCCAGTTGGGGCGGCATGATCAATGGCATGATGACCCTGTCAGGCGCATGGCATAAGCTTCGAACTGACCCGATTCTGCGCTTTCTGGTGGTATCCCTGTCTTTTTACGGCATGTCGACCTTCGAGGGGCCGATGATGTCGATCAAGACCATCAACTCTCTTTCGCACTACACCGACTGGACTATTGGCCACGTGCATTCCGGCGCCCTTGGCTGGGTAGCCATGATCAGCATCGGCGCGACCTACCACCTCATCCCGCCACTGTTTGGCCGCAAACAGATGTACAGCATCGGCCTGATTAACGCCCACTTCTGGCTCGCAACCATTGGTACGGTGTTATACATAGCCTCCATGTGGGTAAACGGCTTGATGCAGGGCCTGATGTGGCGCGCATACAACGCCGACGGAACCTTGACATACAGCTTCGTTGAGTCGGTAGCAGCTTCATACCCCGGTTATGTCGTACGCTTCCTGGGTGGAGCCATCTTCCTCCTGGGTATGTTCCTGATGGCCTACAATGCATGGCGCACAGCTCGCTCCGGCACAGAGGCAACCACCAACGTGCAACCCCAGGTAGCTTAAGGAGCAGCACTGATGAAACACGAAGCCATCGAAAAAAACATTGGACTGATGATTCCCCTGATCATTGTCGCCATCAGCTTTGGTGCACTGGTTGAAATTGTCCCGCTGTTTTTCCAAAAGAGTGTGAACGAACCCATCAAGGGCCTCAAACCCTACAGCGCCTTGCGCCTGGAAGGCCGGGATATCTACGTGAAGGAAGGCTGTTACACCTGTCACTCGCAGATGATCAGGCCGTTCCGCTGGGAGACAGAACGCTACGGTCATTACTCCGTGGCAGGTGAGTTTATCTACGACCACCCGTTTCAGTGGGGGTCAAAGCGCACAGGGCCTGATTTGGCTCGGGTCGGCGAGCGTTATAGTGACGATTGGCACCGTGCCCACCTGTACAATCCGCGCGATGTAGTCCCGGAATCCAACATGCCCGGATTTCCCTGGCTGTTTGAGAACAAGATCGACGGCGATAAAACGGCGCGCAAGATGGAGGCTATGCGTACGCTTGGCGCTCCCTACACCGATGAGGATATTGCGAATGCGAAGCAGGCTGTCGACGGCAAGACAGAAATCGATGCCCTGGTCGCCTACCTCCAGGGCCTGGGCACTCTGTTGAAGCAAAAGCGTTAAGATGGATATCAACACGTTACGCGGCATTGCAACCATTCTGGTAATGATTGCTTTTATCGGTATTTGCTTCTGGGCTTACAGTAGCAAGCGCAAAGCTGATTTTGATGAAGCCGCCAATCTACCCTTCGCCGACGACGAAAAGCGAGTTGACGATAAACCGGCTGACCAATAATTTAGGTATGAGGACTGACCTATGACCAGTTTCTGGAGTGGATGGATAATCCTCCTGACCGCCTTCACCATTGCCGCCACCACGTGGTTGCTGTTCGCTAACCGCTACAGCACGAGCAAGGAAGGCGACACCACCGGCCATGTTTACGATGGCATTGAAGAATACGACAATCCTTTGCCCGCCTGGTGGTTATGGTTGTTCGTATTGAGTATCGTTTTTGGCGTCGGCTATTTGATTTTTTACGGATTGGGTAACTACCCCGGACTATTCGGGTGGACCCAGACAAAGCAGTACGAGGCTGAAATGGCCGAAGCCGATGCGAAATACTCCCCGGTGTACGAAAGATATGCCGCTATGACTATCGAAGAAGTCGCCGAAGATCAGCAGGCCATGCGCATGGCTGGGCGCCTGTTCAATAGCAACTGTGCCCAATGCCATGGATCCGACGCCAAGGGTAACAGAGGTTATCCCAACCTGACCGATAGCGACTGGTTGTGGGGCGGCGAACCCGAGCAAATCAAGACGACCCTGGTCAATGGTCGACAGGCTGCGATGCCTGGATGGGAAGCTGTATTGAAAGAAACAGGGGTTCACGAAGTATCGGAGTATGTGCTCAAGATGAGCGGTCAGGAACATGATGCTGCAATGGCAACTGCCGGCGAGAAGCATTATCAAACCTACTGTCTCGCCTGTCACGGGCCGGAAGGAAAGGGCAACCCCATGATGGGAGCCCCCAACCTCACCGACGACGTCTGGCTGTACGGTGGCACGCGCATGCGGATCCGGGAAACACTGATCAAAGGTCGCAACGGCCAAATGCCGGCGCAGCAGGACACCCTTAGCGCGGAAAAGATACATCTGCTAGCGGCCTACGTTTACAACCTTGCACAGTAGAGATCACAAGCCAGTCGAAACATGCGGCGCTTTGCCGCAACCGCTCGCCAGACACACTGTGGTATGCTCCCCACAGTGTGCCTGGCATCAGCCATAGCCTCTCAGGCACCCTGTGCCTCAAAAAGTATCTAGATAGATATCAGCATGGATGATCAAAATCAAATACCCGTTCACGAGTTCGCACCGAGCGAAGTCAGTGAGATTGACCTCTATCAAAAACGGGAAAAGATATACACTCGAAAGATTGAAGGCTTTTTTCAGCGCTTGCGCCTGTTCACCGGATGGCCCTTGTTGCTGGGATATTTCCTTCTGCCCTGGTTTAACTGGCATGGTCGCCAATCCGTGTTATTCGACCTTCCGGCACGCCAGTTCAATATCTTCGGTCTCACGTTCTGGCCGCAGGACTTCCCACTGCTGGGGTGGTTGCTGATCATTGGAGCCTTGAGCTTGTTTTCGGTGACCGTCTGGGCCGGCAGGGTATGGTGTGGCTACAGCTGCCCGCAGACAGTTTGGACCAGCATATTCATGTGGATCGAACAGTTTACAGAGGGCAGCCGCAACCAGCGTATCAAACTCGATAAGCGCCCCTGGAGCCGGGAAAAGGCGCTGCGAAAGTTGGCCAAGCACGGGATGTGGATTGGCGTCGCCCTGATGACCGCCATCACATTCGTGGGCTACTTTTCCCCTATTCGCGAACTGGTACCCAGGCTGCTGACTTTCCAACCCTCGTTCTGGGAGATCGTCTGGATAGTGTTCTTTACCGTCGCCACCTATCTCAACGCGGGCTGGATGCGGGAGCAAGTGTGCATGTATATGTGCCCCTATGCCCGCTTCCAGTCGGTAATGTTCGATCGGGATACCCTGATTGTTTCCTATGATGGTAATCGCGGGGAGCCGAGGGGTTCCCGCAAGCGCAATCAGGATCAATCGCAGAGCTCGCTTGGGGACTGCATCGACTGCAAGTTGTGCGTGCAAGTGTGTCCCACGGGCATTGACATCCGCGATGGCTTGCAATACCAGTGTATAACTTGCGCACTGTGCATCGATGCCTGTAACTCGGTTATGGATAAAATGGGCTATGCGCCCAACCTGATCAGTTACACGACCCAAAACACCATGGAGGGGAAGCCGCACCGTATCCTCCGACCTCGCTTGATTGGCTATATGGCCGGCGTACTGATCATGGCACTCCTGTTCAGCTACACCGTTTTTTCGAGGGTACCACTGCGAATCGACGTGCTGCGCGATCGCAACCAGCTTTTCAACGAGACCAGCATGGGTCAAATTGAAAACGTTTACACCCTGAAAATCATGAATATGGACCAGGCGCCACATCGCTTTGTCCTCAGCCTGGACAGCCCGACACCACTGCAATGGATTGGTGAAAAAGAAATCAATGTTGCCGCAGGAGAAGTGTACACCCTGCCCCTGCGGCTGCAGGCAGAGCCTTCAGATCTCGACACACCCGGGTTCGATTTCGATTTTGTGGTCACCAACGCGAATGACTCCAAGGCGACAGCAAGTTCCGAAAGCCGGTTTATTGGCCCGACAAGCAGGTAATGATGAGTCCAACCGCACCCGAAGATAGCCTACCGTGGTACCGCCAGTTCTGGCCCTGGCTGCTGATTTTCTTTCCGGCGGCTACGGTTGTTGCGGGCATGGTCACTCTCTGGATCGCCACGAGAGAGCCCGTAGCGCTGGTCAAGGACAATTACTATAAGGAAGGCCTCGCGATTAATCGAGACATTGCCAAGGACGAGCTCGCCACCAAAATGCAGCTGAGAACCCAGCTGGATTTTGACCTCGACAGCAGAAATACGCGGGCAATCGTCAATGGCCCCTTTACCGGCGCAACCCTGAAGCTGGCGTTCATACACCCCGTTAAAATCACGCTTGATGATTGGATCTTGCTGCAGCGCCAGGCAGACGGTTCATATGCAGGGCCATTGCCGGTGCAAACCGATCGTTGGTATCTCGAGCTCGAGGACCCGGCGCCTGCAGAGCCATGGCGGCTCAAAGGCGAGATCGACCTGCGCAAAGGCCACACTGTGCTGTTGGAACCCAATCAGGGTTAGCCCTTTTCCACAATGCCCACCCCCCCTGCCTGTTACCACTGCGGACTACCGGTCGACAGCTCAGAGCGCTTCAGCCTGAATCACAGCGACAAAAAACTGTTGTTCTGTTGCCCGGGTTGTCGCGCTGTCGCACAAACCATTCTCTCGAGTGGTCTTGGCAAATACTATGACTATCGCAATGAAACAGCCCACCAGGCTGACGTCGATGCCCAGGTAGCCGACTTCACATTGTATGACCGTGAGGAGTTTCAGCGGGGTTTTGTCAGCCGCGACAACCCACAGCAACAAACCGCTTTGCTGAATATACAGGGTATCACCTGTGCAGCCTGCACCTGGCTAATAGAGCACCGACTGGAAAAGATCGAGGGCGTCGATAACATCCACGTCAATCTTGCCAAGCATCGGGCCAGCATTAGCTGGAATCCGCAAAAACTGGCGCTGTCTGATATTTTTGGCGCGATCGAAACCATCGGCTACAGCCCAAGCCCTTACTCGCCCGACCGCGAGGAGCAATTGCTGGAGGCAGAACAGCGTTTGGCAACACGCCGCCTTGGGGTAGCTGGCATTGGGATGATGCAGGTGGGCATGTATGCCATTGCCCTTCATTCAGGGGCTATGCAGGGTATTGAAGAGATCTATCGGGACTATTTGCGTATTGTCAGCCTGATAATTTCAACCGCCGTAGTATTTTACTCTGCCCGGCCGTTTTTCGACGCGGCATGGCGCAACCTCAAGAACCGCAGCCTGGGGATGGATGTTCCAGTATCCATCGCTATAGGGCTTGCCTACAGCGCGAGTTGTTACGCCACCTTTACCGGCGGTAGTGATGTCTATTTCGACTCAGTCGCGATGTTCACCTTCTTTTTATTAAGCAGTCGTTTCCTCGAAATGCGGGCGCGCCAGCGTAATCACCTCATGTCCCAGGGAATAGCAGCCTTGCGACCCCGCTATGCCTGGCGCATGCAGGCTGGCGCGCAGCAGGCAGAGCAAATACCGGTGGACGAGCTTCGCATCGACGACGAAATCGTGGTTAAGGCGGGAGAGATTATACCTGCCGACGGCGTCGTGCTAGAGGGCGAAAGCAGCATAGACGAATCTGCTTTCAGCGGTGAATACCTGCCGGTCGACAAAGGACCACACGACCCGGTAACCGCTGGCAGCATCAACGCAGACGGATTGCTGCGGGTAAGGGTCACAGCTATCGCGGAAAATACTCGGCTGGCATTGATAACCCGCTTGCTCGAACGTGCCCAAAAGGACAAGCCACACACCGCACAATTAGCAGACCGATTGGCTTCGATATTTGTCATCACCGTACTGTTGTGCGCTGGCTGTGCCTTTGCCTGGTGGTTCCAGCACGCCCCCGAGCGAGCCTTTTGGATTGCCCTCTCCGTGCTGGTAGTGAGTT
>JAHEGP010000056.1 GCA_024645065.1 Cellvibrionales bacterium
CACCAATCCCGGAGCCACCCAAAAGGGTGAGCAATTCGAGCTGCCCCTGGCCTATGACGGCGATGCCGATCGCCGTAGCTGGGATGCCCTGATGCAAATGCTGGCTCGTTGATACAGGCCTGAACCGGGGCTTTTTGGAACAGGCCGTCATTCAGGCCTTGCCCGGTTCGGGGCAATGCCAAAGCGGCGTTGGGACGCTAAAAACACCGGCCTTATTATCGGCGGGCGTCGCTCTGGCGCTCCTCCCGAAAAGCCAAATTGTAATCGCCTGGAATCAGTCCATGAAAATAGTGATGGTGTTAACCTCCCACGACCAACTGGGGGATACCGGTGACAAAACCGGCTTTTGGTTGGAAGAATTTGCCGCGCCTTATTATGTGCTCAAGGATGCCGGGGCTGAAATCACCCTGGCGTCTCCGAGGGGCGGACAGCCGCCGCTGGATCCCAAGAGTGATGAGCCCGACTTCCGGACCGGGGCGACCGAGCGTTTCAAGGCCGATGCCGATGCCCGGCAAGCGTTGGCCAATACCCGGCCGCTGGCCACTATCGTGGCCGAGGACTACGACGCCGTGTTCTATCCCGGGGGCCACGGTCCGCTGTGGGATCTGAGCCAGGATAAAGCCTCGATTGCCCTGATCGAAGCATTGTACAGCGCGGGCAAACCGGTCGCTGCGGTGTGCCATGCCAGTGCGGTCTTAAACCGGGCGCTTGACCGCGACGGGCAAGCGCTGGTAGCCGGCAAGTCCGTGACCGGGTTCAGCAATAGTGAAGAGGCCGCGGTAGCCCTGACCGACATCGTGCCATTTCTGGTTGAAGACCAGCTCAGGGCGCTCGGTGGGGAGTACTCCTGCGCCGATGATTGGCAAGCCCATGTGGTGGTCGATGGGCACCTGATAACCGGCCAGAATCCGGCATCCTCCGAGTCGGCGGCGCGGGCATTACTGGAGCAACTCCAGCGCTAGCTTGCGTCACCGCCGGGAAACCCCCGTCGCATGATCGACTAGGCCGACAGCCAGCGCAGTACCTGCTTGTAGACCGCAGCCCCGAGCAGATCGAAGTGCCCCTTGCGATACACTATGGCTTTGTGGTGCTCGGGTATGTTAAGTCGCAACGCCGGGTTCCTGTGCTCACCCAGGGCACTCCCAACAGGCACCAGTCCATCGCCAACCATGGCATCGGCCAGCTTGTTGCCGCCGGCGGATTGGCTGGCGGCAAGGGCGTAATAGTCGATACCCGGTGGCAATGGTATGGGCTGGCGATTGTCCTTGCTGCGGGCGAAGCGACCCTTCTTGCGGCGGTCCGAGCCGTCGCACCAGTCGCTGTGCTGCAGGTAGCCGTAGCGTAAGTCGGTGATGCCGGCACTGCGTATGCCTCCCAGTGTGGTAAAGGGCGCGGTGTAAGGGGAGAGTGCCAGTGCAGAATCCAGCAGATTGCCACCTCGCTCCAGGGGCGAGCCGTGGTGGGGTGTTCCGAGGAAAACCAGCTTGCGCAGCAGTGCAGGCCATTCCAGGTCTGCCCGCTTGGCGTAGTGCAGGGCGCTGCGTGACACCAGACCACCCATGCTGTGGGCCACGATATTCAATTCGCTGACGGGAACCGGCCACTGCTGCAATAATTCCTCGATATTGTCGGCGAGCTGGGCGCCGTTGATCGAAATATGGCGCCCGGTGTTGTAGTGCAAGTGAAGCTCGGTAAAGTCGAGTTCCCGGCCCAATTCGGCGCCATGATTGTGACCCTTGCGGTTCCATTGCAGATCGTTCATGCACAGCCCGTGGATGAGCAACAGCAGCTTGCCATTGGCCTGCGGGATGGCCTCCGTAATCGAGCCACTATCCAGCACAAGTGCCTTGCCGCGGCTGCGAAACTGCATGGGGGTAGCCAGCGGATTGCCGGTCTGCTCGAGATGATCGCCTACCACGCCGTTTATACAGGCCACCACGGCGTCGCGCTGGGCGGAGGAAGACTGCTGGTCGGCAATCCTGGCAAGTACCGGTAGTGCCGCATCGATACCGTAGGTCATCGTATTGGGCAACGCGCGGATGGATTGGTACACCAGCCGGGTGATACCAGCGGTTTTTCGATCGTCGCGAATGAAATGGAAGGGGGAGACGCGCCGGGCGATGGTCGCGTGCATCGATTCCACCAGATCGACAACGAGGTTGAATCCGCTCAGGCCCAATCGACCATAGGCGAGAGGGTCCGATACCTTGATGTGTTGGTTATGGGTCATGTTGATTCCTTTTTGGCCGCCTGGCGGCCGGTTATGAAAGGACATGGGGGGATAGTACACCGATTCGGCGCCTATCTATGCTGCTTCAAGTCGATTCATCCCCGGGAAAGGCCCCGTGGCGGCCGGCTCCCTGGCTAAAGCGGGTTGCACCCAGCCGGGTCTCCCGGGAATCGATCACGATCTTACCGTGTCGGTATTCATTCACCGTTGCCGCCTCGATATCCAGGTCCCATTGTTGGTAAGCGCTGAGTCGATCGTGGCGCACACATTGCTGGGGAAAGCGGCTGATCTCCCTGGCCAGTTTCTCGGCCTGCTCGCGACAGCTACCGTCATCCACCAGCCGGTTCGCCAAACCCATTGCCAGGGCCTCCTCGGCGGCCACCGGCCTTCCGGTGAGTATCATATCCATCGCCCGGCTATGGCCGATGAGGCGAGGCAGGCGAATGGTGCCGCCATCGACCAGGGGCACTCCCCAGCGACGACAGAAAACGCCGAATACTGCGCTGCGCTCGACTACCCTCAGGTCGCACATCAACGCCAGTTCCAGCCCCCCGGCGACTGCATGGCCGGCGACGGCGGCGATTACCGGTTTGTTGAAGCGCATTCGGGTGGGGCCGAGGGGGCCAGCGCCCTCCGGCTCCAGGTGAAAACCGGCAGTTCCCCTGGCCAGCGCCTGCAGGTCTGCCCCGGCACAAAAATAGCCGTGCTCGCCATACAGCACCGCGACATCGGCCTCGCCATCGGCTTCGAAGTCGCAAAAGGCAGTGCTCAACAAAGCGGCGGTCTTGCCGTCGATGGCATTGCGGACCTCGGGTCTGTCGATAATGATCGTGGTGACTCGGTCCTGCTTTTCGACGCGTATGCTCATACCGGTTCCGGCTCCTGGCTCGATCTGGGGGCGACGCGGCTTGCTACCCGGGTCGTCAGCTTAACGTTAAGGGGCGGGCATCACCACTCCCGGGCGAGGAGGGCTGGTCGCTGCCGTGCTGGCCTGGGTGGCATGTTTTGGACGCTGACCACCTGATGTGTGCTGGGCCGACGGCTTCACCCTCAGATACCGAAGATTAACCAATTCGGGAGAACGAGAGCTGACTGCAGCCCGGTCCTCCCTGCCAGCCCGGGGCCCGCAGAAGCCGGCCATTCAGCGCGATAGCCTGTACCGTTCAGACGCGGTACCTGCTTACTGCCCGGGGCTATACCAGACCGGCGAGGTCCAGGCGCGCTCCTGCTGGACCATCGGCACTTCACCGGGCATCTTTACACCGAACCGCTTCTGGTCATAGGCGGTCCAGCGCGGTGTCGGTATCTCGATCACGCGGGCATAGTAGAACGCCATCCGGGTCGGGTCGAATTCGGGGTCGGTCCAGACCCCGGCGAGGTCGGCATCGCCGATGGTGTCGGTCCAGCTGGCGTTAGCCACATTAACGGTATTGCCCACTGCGGGTAATTTCCCGTCCCTGCCTGGTTTGCGATGTTCCGCATCGGCCCACGCGACATCGTAAATTTTCTCGTGGGTTTTACCGTCAGCATCGACCCAGCCCTTGATGATCTGGATGCGGTCGAGGTTACCGCTGAGTGGATCTTTCATGGCCGACACCAGGAAGCTCGGCGCAGCCTTTGAAGACGGCGCAGCAGGCAGGTCACCACCCATGGCAACCCCCTTGCTGTAACCGACGTCGGCAAGGTAGCGGGCGCTCAGGTCGTCGGCTCTGAAATCCCAGCCGCCGAAGAAACGCACCTTCATGCGGGTTCCCGAGGTGGCATAGACCTCCTTGCGCTTCATGGCATCCCACAGGGCTGCGCGGGTATTTTCGGTTGCCCACACCGCAGCGTAGCCGGCGGCGGTGTACTGCCAGGTATAGCGGGTTTTACCGAAGCCCTGTTTGGAGATATGGCTCCAGCGCTTGGGGCGCGGCTCCTGGATGACGTGCTTGCCAAAGAAATTGTCTTCCTCGATCGAGGTCAGCGAATTGTGCACGTCGGTGCCGCCGATCATACCGAACTTGAAGGGGTTTACGCCCAGCTTCTGCTGCCACGCCAGACCCTGGGCCAGGCCGCTGCGCAGGTACATGGTGGGGCGCATCTCGGGTGTTTCGGGGGCATCCTCCAGGGTGAGGTTGCCGTATTCCCAGCCGGCAATGCCGTAATCCGCAAACTCATCGTTGGGGGACAGCGTGGGATGGGTTTCGCTGTTGCCCTTGGTCTGCATCACTTCCTGAAGGACCTCCCAGCGCGCCCGACGCTCGGCGTACTCCCGGGTCAAGGGCTTGCCGGCGAAATCGACGGCTTCGAACATCCGGCCATTGGACAGATTGCCATTGTGGGGAATGGCCAGAACCCTGTCCCCGGTCTTGCTTTCGTAGTTAGCCATCCAGGCCCAGAGCTTCTCAGGATCCTCACTCTGCCAGGATGAAAACGGCATCACCTGGCTGGCCCCGGTTCTGTCGCCGCGGAACAGGATATTGCGGTGCAGGTTGTTGCCGCCGGGAACCGAGGTCCATTCGAACCCGATGATGGCGCTGAAGCGGCCCGGCTCGTTAAATTGATCTGCCGTTTCGGTGTACTGTTGCCACACCGAGCGCATGACCGGCCCGGACACTTTGGGGTTGGTGATTTCACCGGGAAGGGTACCCTGGGCCTGTCCCGAGATCACCTCGTTCATCGCGTCCGATGCCTGCTTGCCCCCGGCGCGCATCATTTTGCTCCAGCGCTCGAGGGTGTCATTGACCATGAATTGCGGGTTTTCATTGTAGACTTCGTACATGACCCCAAGACCTTCCGCATGGTCCGAGATCACCAGAAAATCCAGCGGTCGCGACAGCTTTACCGGGACGCCGCTGGATGACACCACTTCCTCACCCAAAGCGAAGCGATAGGCATCGGCGGGTCCGAGTCGGTCCCCGTTCATAAAGGCATCGCCGGAATTGGCGGTATGGTGGTGGGTGTCGCCGAAATAGACTTCAGTGGGGTAGTTTTTTTCCGCGTAGGGTGAATAGCTGATCCCGCTTCGCGGGATCATGGCGCTGGAGTCACTGCTCTCCCCTTGGTTGGCGGCGTGGGTCGCTACCGGCGCGGCTAGCAGCAGCGCAATTGCCGCCAGGTTCTTGCAGGCATACGTCGGGGGCTGATTCATAACGGGAATCCTCGATCTTTTATGCTATCTGTAAATTAACATTATTGTTTTTGCGATGATAATTCCGGTGGCTTGGAAAGTCTAGTATGGTAGTGGCAATTGCTTTTTAATGGGAGGCCTGATAACTGCCTTGCATCCCAGGGATCGAAACCTGGTTGTCAGCGCCCTGGACCGGTGCGGTGGGCGACAACACATGCGTCCAGTTTGCCCGCGACTGACACCCGGTGGAGTGACAGCGAACAATAAACAAAAAATGCCAATAAGGAGTAAATGATGAAGCGGCTGAGCTTTCTTGACACCGCGTTTCTGCTAGCGGAACGACGCGAGACGCCAATGCATGTGGGTGGTCTGCACCTGTTTTCGCTGCCCGAAGGCGTCGATGAGCAGGAGTTCCTGCATGGCCTGGCGGAAAACCTGAAATCGGCAAAGCGCTTGCAACAGCCCTTTGGCGACCGGTTGAAATTTGGCCGTGCCGGGCTGCTGGGGCCGGTGTATTGGGAGGAGGACAAGTCCCTCGATCTCGATTACCACATTCGCCATTCGGCATTACCGAAGCCGGGGCGTTTCCGCGAGCTGTTTGCGCTGGTGTCTCGCCTGCACGGCACACTGCTGGATCGCAATCGACCCCTGTGGGAGATGCACCTCATCGAGGGGCTTCCTGAGCGCAAGTTTGCAGTGTATTCGAAGTTTCACCACGCGGCCATTGACGGGGCGCGCTCCATTCACCTGGTCCAGAGCATGTACTCGACCGACCCGGACGAACGGTTCAATGAATCGCCGCTATCCCTGGAGGCGGGGGAGCGCTATCGTGCGTCGCTGCAACAAACGGACGCCGGGAGTGCGCCCGCGGAAAAAGTGCAGCGCAGTCTGGTTGCCAGACTGCGGGCGGAGCTTGACAGTCGACTGCATCTTCTCGGTGCCCTCGGCCAGTACGGCAACGCCCTGATAGGTCGCAAGCCCGAAGCGCTGACATTGCCATGGCTTGACGTACCGCACAGCTCCATCAACACACCCGTCGACGGAGCCCGGCGCTTTGTCGCGCAGTCCTGGCCCTTTGCCCGGATTCGCGCGGTTGGCAAGGCCCTTGACGGCAGCTTTAACGATACCGTACTGGCGATGTGTGGCGGCGCCCTGCGCATGCAAATGCTCAACCAGGGCGATCTTCCTGACGACTCGCTCACGGCGATGGTGCCGGTATCGCTCAGGCAAGCCGGTGACCTGGATTCGGCGAATGCTGTGAGCGCCATTTGTGCTGACCTGGCAACCAATGTCAAGGATCCCCTCGATCGCTTCAGGGCGATCAGGGCCTCGACCCGGGCCGGGAAGGACTTGATGGCGACCATGGCGCCGGCTGATGCTGCATTGTTCGCCCAGATCACCCAAATTCCCAGTGCGGTGCTGATCCCGCTGGGTTTGATGGTCAAATTTCCACCCTACAGCACCACAATATCCAATGTGCCGGGGCCGCGCCAGCAACTCTACTGGAACGGCGCCAGGCTGGAGGGTATGTATCCGGCATCGATCGTGATCGACGGGATGGCGCTCAATATTACCCTGGTCACCTATAAAGACCAGGTGGATTTCGGCATTACTGCCTGTCGCCGAACCGTACCCCAGGTGCAGCGGTTTATCGATTATCTGGAGGAGGCGCTGGCGGAACTGGAGCGGGTCGCTGGCCAGGCCAAATCACCGGCGACACCCCGGGCTCGCAGGTCGGTAAAGAAGAAGGCAACGGTCAGGAAGCAGGCACCGGCCCGGAAAAAGGCCGCTGTGAAGAAAAACGAGACCGCCACTAACAAGGCAGTGGCAAAGAAAAAATCAGCGGTAAGGGCGAAAGCCGCGGTTCCCAGGAAGTCAGCGTAGCGTTTTTGCTTGCTTGCTTGCTTGCTTGCTTGCTTGCTTGCTCTCGCCGCGCTGCGGGATCGGGTGGCGCTGGCTCGCTATCCGGTGACAGGGTCATTCCGCCCTGAACCACGGGTGATTCCCTGTGCTCTGAACGAAAAAACCCCCGGATGCTGTTTGCAAGCGGGGGAAGTATGGAGTTATCCGTTACTGCAGAAGGCGGGTGGGGTGAGCGGTGAACCCCGCTCACTTATCCGGCCAGGCTCCTAGGCAAAAATCGGAAACTTCCGTTTTTTGGCCAGCTCATTCATTGCCTCCTGAATACGGCTCTCTACCAGCTCGTACATCGCGTCGACATACTCCTGATCGTCAGCCAGCGCAGGATCGTTGCCCATATCGATGGGCTCCAGCAACTGGGTGCGGATCTTGGCGGGCAGCGGCAGGTGCTGGAATGGCGTCAGGTGCAAGGTGATACCAAACGGCCAGCTGAGGGTGATCGGAGCGACATCACTGCGCATCCGCTCTTTCAGCTTGAGCATTTTCGCCAGCCCACGTCCCTCGGACAGCACGAACAGGGTATCGTGGCCACCGATTGTTGCGACCGGCACGATCGGTGCCCCGGCGCGAATCGCAAGGCGAATAAAGCCCTTGCGTCCGCCCAGCACAGCCTTGTCGCGCTTGCTCCAACTGCGGTAGGCGTCTACCTCGCCGCCCGGCCAGAGAACGACGTCGTCGCCTTTTTCAAACGCTGCCAGGATGCTTTCCCGCGAAGGTGAGATTACCCCCAGGCGCCGGAAGTACCGGCCAATCAGCGGTGACTTCATCAAGACATCATGGGCGGTGCCGTGCAGCGAACGCTGTTTGCCGAACTGGCGCCACCAGGCAAAGACCAGGGTCCAGGCATCCATGGTCAGGGGACCACCGGAATGCACGCCGATCAGCAGGGACGGCTGCTCGGGCAGGTTCTCCCAGCCCGAAATGTCGAGACGGAAATAACGATCCATCAGGGTATTCCAGATTCTTGACTGGCTTTTCATCAGCTCCGGATCGGGGCCGTTCAGACCTTCTGCCACTGCGGCGGCAGGCTCGGTTTTCGGCTGTGCTACTGCCTTGGCGCTGGTGGCGCGTGCTTTGCCTTTGCTGGCCGCCTTGCTTTTTGGCGCCGCCTTGGCAGCCCTGGCTGCCGGCTTTTTCCTTTTGCTGCCCCTGGCTTTGGTTGCGGGTGTTTCCGAAGCTACCATCACATTGGAAATTTGGTCAGTCATTTCAAAAATCTCCTTATCGGCGTTGAGTTGTTGGTGTAGGTTCTGAGCTACATTACAGAAACAGTTTAGAGGTGAGCGCCCTGCAATATTTGACAATAGGCGCCACTATTTGATCCATTGCGCCAGTGTCCGGGTGCAGGCTTGCTGGCAGTTGATTCCCCCTATTTTGCGCTGGCGCTTGAGGTCACCCCCTTTGCGCTGCTGCTCCAAAGTGCATGCCGCAGGCGCAAGTGTCATTTCGGGTTTAGCGGCGTCATCGAGGGCCGCGGCCGCCATCGTCGTGGTATTTACCCAGGGTACCGGCCCACCCCCTCCAGCCACCCCAAAGTCTCAAATTCTGCGACCTCCTGGGCCGCCATGGACTGCAGGCAGCGGTAATTGCCGACATCTATCGAGTCGTCTATTCCCGTAATAAATTTGTTGGCCTGGAAGCTGACAAAAAATATATTGCAAGATTAATTGAGCCGGCAATGGTAATGGCGTGCGCGGGGCTAAACTTTGCAATATCTGCCAAAACTTTGCATAATCTGCCAATAATGCTGCGAAACGTTTGCTGGCGGGAACAGCGGCAAAGGACGGATAGATGATCACGACACCATTATGTCGGGCAGGGCTACTGACGGGCCTGCCGGATTACCTGGAAACGCTGGGCTGCAGTTTTGCCCGGGTGCTCGACAGGGTCGACCTCGACCCGGCCGAGCTTCACAACCCCAGTCATTTTATTCCCGTGGAGAAGCATTGTGCGGTGATGGATGAAGCGGCGGCGCTGAGCGGTCGTGGTGCCCTGATGCTGGAGTTGAGCCAGCACCAATCCCTTGCGATCTTCGGGGCTATCGGTTGTATGGCGGGCGGGACCGCCGATCTGCGCAGTGCGTTGGGGGTGTTTGAACGCTTCGTGCATTACAGCGTACAGTCGCTGGAGGTGGGGCTAAGGAGTGAACAGGGGACCGCGTTTTTCACCCTGGCGTCCGATTACGGGCCGGTGCTCGAGTCCCGGCAATTCTGGCACCATGCAGTTGCCCTGCAATGCCAGATCATACGCCGCCTTTGCGGTCGGCGCTGGGCACCAAGGCTGGTTTACCTGAATATCCCGGCGCCCGGGGACCTTCGCCCCTACCAGGAATATTTTCGCGCTCCTTTGGCATTCGACCAGGGTATCAATGGCCTGACCTTTGCCAGCGAGGTGTTGGACTGGCCGGTCGAGAGTTCCCTGTCGTCCCTGTCGACTGAAATGCGGGTTGCCTTGAGCGCTGATCGGGTTGAGGATTTAAAGGGGCAGGTTCGTGCCTTGATCAGCTCACTGTTGGCTTCCAGGCGCGGCAGCGCTGCCACTGTCGCCGCGGCTCTGGGGATGAGCGAGCGCAGCCTGCAGCGCAAGCTGGGAAGGGAGGGCACCAGTTTCAGGGAGATCCAGGAGCGGGTGCGGCAGTCCCTTGCGATCAATTACCTGCGCGAGCCCCAGTTTCGGCTGACGGATGTAGCCGAAATGCTGGGTTATGCCGACCTGAGCGTTTTTTCCCGCAGCTTCAAACGGTGGTTTGGCATGTCGCCGAAGCAGTGGCGGACGGCCGCTGGCCTGTAAGCGGCCTCCGAACAGGCTGCAGCGAGCTTATAACTCAACCATCAACTTGCCTTCGTTGCCGCCGGTAAAGAGGAGGTTGATCCCTTCGATGGCGCTCTCCAGGCCCTGCAATTTGTGGGCCCGGTACTTGAGTTTGCCAGCCATGAAATAGGCAGCAATTTTTTGCACTATCTCCGGGAACTGCGCGACATGATCTGGCATGGTAAACCCCTGGATGGTGAGTCGCTTGCGGATAATATTCATCCAGTTGGGGCCGGGCGCCGGATTTGCGGTGTTGTAATCGGCGATCATGCCACAAACCGCAATCCGTCCGTGGGCGTTCATCAGTTCGTACACCGCATGCTGTACCGGGCCCCCGGTATTTTCGAAATAGATATCCACGCCATCAGGTGCGGCTGCGGCCAGCTCCGCACGCAGGTCGGCGGTCTTGTAGTTGATCGCCTTGTCGAAGCCCAGTTCGTCTTCGAGCCAGCGGCATTTTTCATCGCTACCGGCGGTGCCAATCACGCGCAGGCCCTCGGCCTTGCCCATCTGGCCCGCCATCGAACCGACTGAGCCGGCAGCGCCTGACACGACCAGGGTTTCACCGGCTTTGGGCCTGGCAACGTTGATCAGCCCCTGGTATGCGGTCAGGCCAGGCAGGGCCAGTACCGACAGTACGGCATCGGCGGGAATGCCGGCGGGCACCACCTGCAAACCGGCGCCATCGGTGATCGCGTACTCGGTCCAGCCAATCATACCCATGACGCGGCTACCCGTTTCAAACTTCGGATTCCTGGATTCGACGACTTCAGCCAGGCCGCTGGAGCGCATGATGGCACCCAGTTCCACCGGTGGTATATAACTGCCCTTGTCCGGCATCATCCAGCCCTTCATCGCCGGGTCCAGGGACATATGGGTTTGCTTAATCAGGATTTCGCCATCCTGCAACGGCCTGGTATCAAGGGTGACCACTTCGAACAGGTCGGGGGTGATGTTGAGCTCTGGTCGCTTGACCAGCTTGACGGCTTTGTATTGCATAATCGAATGCATCCATATGGGGAGTCGGCGAATGAGGCTCGTATACTAAACCAAAATCGGGGCGGTGGGCTATCAGGCGGCCTGCGTTCAGGCGGCCTGCGTTCAGGCGGCCTGCGTCGGCAGTGGCTAACAGCACGAAGCTTTCGCGCGGCCGTCAAACTGTTACACTAGTGCGGTGACTGCGCCGGCCCGGTTACAAAGGGACAAGCACTCGCCGCAGCAAGGTGGTGGCAGCGCCCGTTGGCGGAGTAGAAAAAAACAATAATTGGGGAAGTCGAGATGCAGAGCCTGCGTACGCCGGAAGATCGTTTCGAGAATCTGGACGGTTACGATTTTGCGCCACATTACCTTATGGTGGATGACACGGAAGGAGGGGAATTGCGGGTACATTACCTGGATGAGGGTCCCTCCGATGCAGCGCCGGTGCTGCTACTGCATGGTGAGCCTTCGTGGTGTTACCTGTATCGCAAGATGGTGCCGGTTCTGGTGGCTGCCGGCCACAGGGTCGTGGCGCCCGATCTGCCGGGTTTTGGTCGCTCCGATAAACCCGGCCAGCGCGGTGACTATACCTACCAGCGACATGTGGACTGGATGGATTCCGTGCTCCAGCAGTTGGACCTGAACGGCATTACCCTGGTGTGCCAGGACTGGGGTGGCTTGATTGGCCTGCGCCTGGTAGCAGAGCGCCCCGAGCGCTTTGCCCGGGTTGTGGCCGCCAATACCTTTTTGCCCACCGGGGATCATGACCCCGGAGAGGCGTTCAAGAAGTGGCGCCAGTTCTCCCAGGAGGTCCCGGAGTTTCCGGTGGGGGTGATAATCGACGGCGCGACAACTACCACCCTGGCGCCAGCTGTGATCCGGGCTTACGATGCGCCTTTCCCCGACGAAAGCTTCAAGGAGGGCGCGCGCCAGTTTCCGCTGCTGGTGCCTGCTACACCGGAAGATCCCGCGACGGAGAAAAACCGTGCCGCGTGGGAGTCACTGAAACAGTGGCAAAAACCGTTTTTGACGGCCTTCAGTGACTCCGATCCCATCACCGCGGGAGCGGACAAAGTGATGCAACAGCTGATACCCGGCGCCGCGGGACAGGCGCATACCACTATCGTCAACGGAGGGCACTTTTTGCAGGAAGACCAGGGCGAGCTGCTCGCGAACGTCGTGGTGGGGTTTATTGCCGCCAACCCCCCAACCTGAACAGGGGACACTGAGTGATGCAAGCAACGCGTTTTCTGGTTAACCGCAATCAGCTGACAGAAACCCGGCTCGACAGCGCACCCGATTCGGGCGCGCAGGATCTCGCCGCAGGTGAGGTGCTGCTGAAAATCGATCGATTTGCCTTCACTGCTAACAATATCACCTATGCGGCAATGGGCGATGCGCTGCGTTACTGGGAGTTTTTTCCCGCAGGTGAAGAAGGCATGGGTATCATTCCAGTCTGGGGCTTTGCCGAGGTATTGGCATCACGCTGTGAAGGCATTGAGGTGGGCGAGCGGGTATACGGCTTTTTGAGTATGACGACCCGGTTGATTGTGACCCCCACCCAGGTCGGCGGCGGCAGCTTTGTCGATGGCAGTGCCCACCGTAAAGATCTGCCACTGGTTTACAATCAGTATTTGCGCTGCCGGCAGGACCCGTTGTACACGGCAGACACCGAAGCCCTGCAAATGCTATTGCGACCATTGTTTACCACCTCGTTCCTGCTGGATGACTTCTTCGCAGACAATGGTTTTTTTGGCGCAACAAGCCTGGTGCTCACCAGCGCTTCCAGCAAAACGGCACTGGGGATGGCCTACCTGATGCAGCGCAATCGTCAGGCGCGGGAGCAGCGCTATCGCATCGTCGGCCTGACCTCCGCAGGCAAGGTCGAATTCGTCAGTGGCCTGGGTTGTTACGATGAAGTGATCAGTTACGGGCAGGTCGACAGCCTGGATCCCGGGCCCGCTGCCATTGTCGACTTTGCCGGCAACGGCGAGTTGCTTGGGCAATTGCACCGCCACTATGGGCAACAATTACAATACAGCTGCATGGTGGGTTTATCCCACTGGGAGCAGCGTGGGGGACTGCCGGGCGATTTGCCCGGGCCAGCGCCACAAATGTTTTTTGCGCCGTCCCAGGCGCAAAAACGGGTGGGCGAGTTGGGCGCGGCGGCTTTCCAGCGGCAACTGGTGGAGGTCTGGCGCGAGTTTGTCGGCTTTGTCGGCGGCTGGATGAAAGTGGAATATGACCTCGGCCCGGAAGCCGTGCAAAGGGTTTACCAGCGGGCGCTGGCGGGGCAGTTCCGCCCCGAAACCGGGTTTATCCTGTCATTGTCGACAAAATAACAGCGCCGTTTGCGCCAGATAAAGTGACTGAAACCACAAGCATTGCTTACCCCGAAAGGATCACACGATGAGTCATATTCTTGCACAGACCCTGGCTTTGCCCTGCGGGGCGCAGTTGGTTAATCGCATCGCCAAGGCGGCCATGACCGAGGGCCTCGCCACTGCGCGGGGAGTCCCGACTCCCGAACTCGCCAGGCTTTACGGTTTGTGGAGTGATGGTGGTGCCGGCATGTTGCTCACGGGTAATATCCAGATCGATGCCGACCACCTTGAAAGGCCCGGCAATGTGGTAATAGAGCGGGAGCCCGATGCCGAAATGCGCAAGGCACTGGCCCAATGGGCGGCCGCCGGGACCCGCAACGGCAATCATCTCTGGGCCCAACTGAGTCATGCCGGTCGCCAGACCATGAAGATGGTGAATCGTCACCCCAAGGCTCCCTCGGCCGTGAAGCTGGGCCTGCCGGGCGGGCAGTTCGGCCAGCCTGTTGCGCTGACCGGTGACGAGATCGTCGATATAGTCCATCGCTTCGGTATCGCCGCCGCTGCCGTGAAACAAGCGGGTTTTAGCGGTGTACAGGTGCATGCAGCCCACGGTTACCTGCTGTCGCAATTCCTCAGCCCGCGCAGTAACCACCGTACCGATGAATACGGGGGCGAGTTGGCCAATCGAGCCCGGGTGTTGCTCGATGTGATTGGCGAGGTGCGTGAGGCCGTGGGGCCGGGCTTTCCGGTGGCAGTCAAGCTCAACAGCGCCGACTTCCAGAAAGGTGGCTTTGCCTTCGAGGACAGTTTGCAGGTGGCCCGGTGGCTGCAGGATGCCGGGGTCGACCTGATCGAGATTTCGGGGGGCACCTACGAGCAGCCCAAGCTGCTGGGTGTTGAGGGCGTGGAGGCGGAAGAACCGCAGCACGTCGCCAAATCAACCATGATGCGTGAGGCCTATTTCGTTGATTTCGCCCTTGCCATGCGCCAGCAGGTATCGATTCCGCTGATGGTGACCGGTGGATTCCGCCAGCGAGCCGCCATGGAACAGGCGATCGATGACGGCGCTGCCGATGTCATTGGCCTGGGCAGGCCCATGTGCGTGATGACCAACGCCCCGTCGCGTTTGCTCTCCGGTCTTGAGGAGTTGCCGCGCTACGAAAACCAGCTAAAGCTTCTACCGGACTGGCTGTCCGGATTAACCCGTATCAAGACCCTGCGCTCGGTTGCCACTTTTGCGGTGCAGTACTGGTTTTATGCCCAACTGGACCTGCTCGGCAAAGTCGGGCAGGCCAATCCCGAGCTGTCGGTAGCCGCTGCCTCCCGCAGGATACTGGGGCTGCAGAAACGATTGCTGCGCGGCTAGGGCAACATTCAACGGGGGGCTCAGGAGTA
>JAHEGP010000257.1 GCA_024645065.1 Cellvibrionales bacterium
CACATCCACTATCAAGACTTTAGAAGGAGTCAATAAGAATCATGAGTAGCATAGAAGAGCGCGTAAAGAAGATCGTTGCAGAACAATTGGGCGTGAAAGAGGGTGATATTCAGAACTCAGCTTCTTTCGTGGAAGATCTGGGCGCTGATTCTCTGGATACCGTTGAGTTGGTCATGGCTCTGGAAGAAGAGTTTGAGACCGAGATTCCCGACGAAGAAGCCGAAGCGATCACTACCGTGCAGCTGGCTATCGATTACATTGAGTCGCACCAGGCTTAGCCCTAAGCAGCTAGTCAAGATCGACACAGAAGGCCGTTACTAGATTGCGATAGGACGGCTTTTTTTGTGCCCCGGCTTACAATGCCGGGTGGTCAGCTTTGAGGCATCGGGTGGGAGGACGTGTGAGTAAACGCAGGGTAGTGGTAACTGGACTGGGTGTGGTATCGCCTCTGGGGAGTTCAGTTGAAACCACCTGGCAGGGGATAGTCTGCGGAAAAAGTGGTATCGGGCCCATCCAGAATTTTGATGTCTCGTCGTATACGACGCGGTTTGGGGGTGCGGTGCGCGACCTGGATATGGCGACCTATATGCCGCCGAGGGACGCGCGCAAAATGGATTTGTTTATCCAGTATGGGGTTGCTGCCGGTATCCAGGCGGTAGAGTCTTCAGGTTTGACTGCCACAGAACAGAATGCCCATCGTATCGGTGCGGCAATCGGTTCCGGGATTGGCGGCATCAGCTCGATAGAGCACTGCCGCGATATTATCCTTGAGCGTGGCCCTCGCAGGGTGTCGCCGTTTTTTGTCCCCGGCTCCATCATCAATATGATTGCCGGCAATCTGTCGATCAAATACGGCTATACCGGACCGAATCTTGCCCTCGCAACGGCCTGCACTACAGGAACCCATTGTATCGGGCTTGCGGCACGACTGATTGCTTGCGGTGATGCTGATGCGATGGTGGCCGGTGGGTCCGAAATGGCGACCACACCGGTCGGACTTGGCGGGTTTACCGCGGCGCGTGCTTTGTCTACCCGCAATGACGACCCCCAGGCGGCGAGTCGACCTTGGGATAAAGAGCGGGACGGCTTTGTGCTGAGTGACGGGGCGGCGATGTTGATGCTTGAGGAGTACGAATTCGCGCGCCAACGCGGTGCAACGATATACGCTGAGATCGTTGGTTTCGGTATGAGTGGGGATGCGTACCATATGACCTCGCCGCCTGAAGATGGTGGGGGTGCTGCCCTTGCGATGGAAAACGCGATCCGCGATGCAGCTATCGATCCCGCTGCGATTGACTACATCAATGCGCATGGCACCAGCACAGTTGCAGGAGATGTCGCGGAAGTGCGAGCGATCAAGCGTGCATTGGGCAGTGCGGCCGAAACGGTCGCAGTGAGTTCGACCAAATCAATGATAGGCCATATGCTGGGAGCAGCCGGGGCTGTTGAGGCCGTTTTCAGCGTGCTTGCAATACGTGATCAGGTTGCCCCGCCAACCATTAATCTCGATACGCCCGATGTCGATTGTGATCTCAACCTGGTTCCGAATACGGCGCAACAACGCAGAATTGATGTGGTGCTCTCCAATTCGTTCGGGTTTGGTGGAACCAACGGCTCGCTGCTGTTCAAGCGGGTGTAACTGCTCTTGTCAAGTGCCATTGCCGATGAGCCCCTGTTGTGCCTGGTCAACGGGGAGATCGGGCATCATGTGGCAGTTGTCGACCGCGGCCTGACTTATGGCGACGGTCTGTTCGAGACGATCCGGGTGGTGCAATGCCGCCCCGTTCTCCAGGATTTCCATTTGCACCGCTTGCAGGCGGGCTTGCAGCGTCTTGGAATAAGCGTCGAGTTGGCTATCGTGAAGCAACAATTTCGCCGACTGCTGGGCCTGGCCTCGACCCGGGGCCTGGGTGACGGTGTGGTCAAGCTGATCGTGACCCGTGGCGTTGCTGGCCGCGGCTTCGGGCCCGTCCGCGACACCAATGCCACTATTGTCTTTAGCTGGTTTTCGCTACCGGATTATTCTCCTGATTCCTTTACCAGCGGTATCGAGCTTTTCACCTGCCAGACCCGGCTTGCCCACCGACCGCATCTGGCTGGTTTAAAGCATTTGAATTGCCTCGATTATGTGATGGCCAGTCTGGAGCTGCGCGGGCTACCTGATTGTGAGGGCTTGTTGCTGGACCAGGACGGATTGCTGATCGAGGCGATTTCGGCAAATCTCTTTATGGTGTCCCGGGGCCAATTGCTGACGCCAGCCTTAAATCGCTGCGGAGTCGCGGGTACCATGCGTCGCTGGATCATGGAAGTTGTCGCGCCACAGCTGGGCTTAGTTGTCGCCGAACGGGACTTGTCGCCGGACAGCCTTGATCAGTGCGAAGAAATATTTATCTGTAACAGCGTTCGCGGCGTGCTGCCGGTTTCCCGAGTCCAGGGGTGGCAGTCGCGGCGAGGTGAGGTAACCGCAGCAATCCAAAACCGCTCAGCGATGTTGTTCGATGCTTAAAAAACTCCTGCTATTTCTCATTCTGTTACTTTTGGCTGTTGCTACAGGGCTTGCTGTCGGCTGGCAGCGATTTGAAGACTATCTGGACCAACCTATTGCTGCCCTGCAGCAGCCAACGGATATCCAGGTTGCCCCCGGCAGCTCCGTGACCCGGGTTGTCTACCAATTGGCCGAAAAGGGCTTGCTGCAACAACCCCGCTTGCTGGTTTACTATTTGCGGGCCTCTGAGCAACTTGACCTGCAGGCTGGCGAGTATGAATTGGCGCCGGGCATGACTCCGAGGCAGGTGCTGCAGGCGCTGGCCCGAGGTGATGTCAAGTATTATCAGCTTACCCTGGTCGAGGGCTGGACGATCAGGCAGGCGCTGGATCACCTGCATGGACAAGAGGCGCTGTCTCGACAAGTCGATGCTGACGGACTGGATCAGTTTTTGCAGCAAATCGACAAGGAGCCCCTGAGTCGCGCACCCGAGGGCTTGTTTTTCCCTGATACCTATCGCTACACCCGCGGGATGAGCGATGCCGATCTGCTGGCAAGAGCCTACAAGATCATGCAGCAAACTCTTGCAGAGGCCTGGGCCAGCCGGGCGGAAGGATTGCCTCTTGCGAGTCCCTACGAAGCCTTGATCCTGGCTTCGATCGTTGAAAAGGAGACAGCCGTCGATAGTGAGCGAGAGGAGATTGCCGGAGTTTTCATAAACCGGCTCAACAAGGGTATGCGCTTGCAGACTGATCCCACGGTCATCTATGCCCTCGGTGAGAATTACAGCGGTAATATCACCCGCAAGGATCTGCAGGTCGACTCGCCCTTTAATACCTACCGCATCAAGGGCTTGCCGCCGACACCGATAGCTCTGCCTTCGCGTCGGTCCATCGAGGCCGCGCTGCAGCCGGCAACAACCGGGAATCTTTACTTTGTCGCCCGGGGTGACGGTAGTCACAAGTTCTCCGCCACCTTGCAACAGCACAATAGTGCAGTCGAGGAGTACCAGGTTCGCAACCGGGCAAAAAACTATCGCTCGGTGCCGGAGCGGGGCACTGGGCGGGAGGACAAAAAGGGTGACTGAAAGAAGGGGCCTGTTCATTACCGTCGAAGGAGGTGAGGGCGTCGGGAAAACCACCAATTTGGCCTTTATTGCTGATCAATTGCGCTGCAATGGCGTTGCCTTTGTGCAGACGCGTGAGCCCGGCGGGACGCCCCTTGCAGAGCAGATAAGGGCATTATTGCTCGATACCAGAAGCGAGCCCGTTGCGCCGATGGCAGAGCTGCTACTCGTCTTTGCCGCCCGTGCCCAACATTTGCAGCAGGTGGTGCAACCCGCTCTGGAGGCAGGCAAGTGGGTGCTTTGTGACCGCTTTACCGATGCTACCTATGCCTATCAGGGCGGCGGGCGACAGCTGAACCAGGGTGCTATCGGCGAGCTCGAACAGTTGGTGCAGGGCAGTTTTCGCCCGGATTTGACCTTGCTACTGGACCTGCCGGTTGCAGCGGGCCTGGAGCGGGCCGGTGCCCGGGGGGAGTTGGACCGTTTCGAGCAGGAGCAGTTGGCGTTTTTTGAGCGGGTGCGGGCCGTATACCTCGATCGAGCCCGGCGTTTTCCCCGGCAATTTCGAGTGATAGATGCTTCGGGCCCACTTTCCCAGGTACAGGCCAATATTGAGCATGTGCTGGCTCGGGTTCTGGGTGAGGCGGGTGCCCGGTCATGACTGCGCAGGTATTGCCATGGCAGGCTGCCAATCGTGAACACCTGCTGGGCTTGCATCAGCGGGGCCAATTGCCCCATGCGCTATTGCTCTA
>JAHEGP010000057.1 GCA_024645065.1 Cellvibrionales bacterium
TATGGGCATCGCCCTGCGCGATGCTTACGGTATGACCGAGAATTTCGTTCACGGCGTAGGCTGGGTGAAAGACGACAAACCCCTGCCAGGTTGCGTTGGCCAGCCCATGGATGACAGTGTACAGGTGCGTATCTCCGACGCCGGGGAAATCCAGTTCAAGAGCAAGGGACTGATGAAAGGCTACTATCTGAACCCTGAAAAAACCGACGAGGTCATGGTCGATGGCTGGTATTGCACCGGCGATGCTGGCAAGTATGATGACGACGGCAACCTCTGGATTACCGGTCGTATCAGCGAGGTATTCAAAACCTCCAAGGGTAAATTCATCGTACCGACCAAGTTGGAAGACCTGTTCGGACGCAGTGACAAGCTGGCCCAGTACTGCGTGGTGGGGCATGGATTCGATCAGCCGTTGCTGCTGGCAACCCTGAGCGAGGCCGGTCATAAAATGGACGAAGCCGCGCTGAAGGAAGAGCTGGGTGCCTTACTGGATGAGGTCAATGCAGAAGTACCGCCCTATGAAAAGGTCGCCAGGGTGTTCGTGGTGCCGGAATGGACCATTGAAAACGCCCTGCTCACGCCGACGATGAAGTTGAAACGCAATATGATCGAGGAAACCTATCGCGATCTGCTTCACCACGCGCTGACTGAGGACAAGGTCATCGTGGCTGAGTAGCGCTTCAGAGTTGTGAAACTTCGACTGGCTGTTACCGGGGCAAGACTGCTTCGGTAACAGCTGGAACCAGAATTCTTATAACAGGTTCAGCGAAGATCATGCGTCGCTTGTCATTACTGCGGGCTTATCGTCAATAGCTTTAAATCTCGCCTACCGCCAAGCACTGTCCTGTGAAGCGACCGTTTCCCGTTATATCGCTGAATACGCCTACCTCACAGGGATTCAATCATGCTGGCAAAAATAATGGAATTTACACCACGGCGCGCTCTGCTCGGCTGGCTATTGCTGGCCGCCTCCTTGTGCTGGCTGCTGGCAATGCCGGCCCTGGCGGCAACCGAGGGTGGCGATGATATCGACTGGCTACAGCTTGGCATGGGCTTGTTCGGCGGTCTCGCGCTGTTCCTGTTCGGCATGGACCAGATGTCTGACGGGCTCAAAGCGGCTGCGGGTGACAGCCTCAAGAACGTGCTGGCAAAGCTCACCAGTAACCGCTTTAGTGGTGCCATTACCGGCGCATTTGTCACTGCCATCCTGAACTCCTCCTCGGTCACCACCGTGCTGGTAGTGGGTTTTATCACCGCCGGCATCATGAACCTGGCGCAATCCATCGGCGTAATCATGGGGGCCAATATTGGCAGTACCTTCACCGCCCAGATCGTCGCTTTCAATATTACCCAGTATGCGCTGCTGCCGGTGGCAATCGGCTTCCTTATGCTGTTTACCGCCAAGCAGGAAAAAATTCGCTATTACGGCATGATGGTGATGGGGCTCGGCCTGGTATTTTTCGGCATGGGCGTGATGAGTGAGGCCATGAACCCACTGCGTAGCTACCAGCCATTCCTGGACCTGATGCAGCGCATGGAAAATCCGATACTCGGCATAGTGGTGGGAGCAGTATTCACCGCGCTGGTGCAATCGTCCGCAGCGACCACTGGAATCGCGATCGTCATGGCCAGCGAAGGCCTGCTCAGCTTGCCGGCCGGCATCGCACTGGCCCTGGGCTCCAATGTCGGCACCTGCGCCACGGCTCTGCTGGCATCAATAGGCAAGCCGACCGAGGCGGTGCGCGCAGCAGTCGCCCACGTCGTGTTCAATGTTGCCGGCGTACTACTTTGGGTCGGCCTGATCCATTATCTGGCAGATCTGGTGACCTGGATGTCACCGACGTATCCGGAGCTGGAGGGCACAGCCCGGGCCGCCAAGGAGGTGCCGCGCCAGATCGCCAACGCCCACACCTCCTTCAATGTCATCAACACCTTGCTGTTTATCGGTTTCACCACCCAGTTGGCGAGCCTGGTAGAGCGACTGGTGCCGGCCAAGCCGCCGAAGAAGGGTATCATCGTAGAGCCCAAGTTCCTGGATCCTGCAGCCACCTCTGTACCGGCGCTGGCGCTGGAGCAGGTACGGCTGGAGTTCGGCCACATGGGTGAGATAACCCAGTCCATGTTCGACGACCTCACCCCATCGCTGAAACAGCGAGACGTTGAACTGCTCAAGGAGATCATCCTGCGGGACGACAAGGTCGATATCCTCCATGAGACCATCATGCAATACATGCAAACCCTGCGTAGTGAGGAGCTCAACCAGGAACAGAATCGAGAGTTCGCGCAGTTACTCAGTGCCCTGGATAACCTCGAGAGCATCGCCGACACGGTGGAGACTGAACTGGGGCAAGTGGCGCAACAGTTTATTGACAGCGACATGCATGTCAGCCAGCAGTCGAAAGATATGTTCGACGAGCTTCAGGCGATCGTGAGCAAGGCACTTGCGGATGCGATACAAGCCGTGCGCGATAATGACGAGGAAGCCGCCCAGCGGGTAATGGCGGCTAAAAGCGAGGTGCGACGTATCTCGGACGGCTTCCTCGAGTTCAAGGCCCAGCGCCTGGCTAGCGAATCACCGGATTACCTGCTGCGCCTGCGCCTGGAGATGACCGCCGCCGACCAGATCAGGCGCGTCTATACCCTGGCCAAGCGCATCGCCAAAACGGCGTTACCCGAGGAGCTTGCGGACAAGGAATAATCGGGATGGCAATAGCATGCCCCGGCCCGCAGGCCATCGCTCCAGGGTGCTTTTAACGCCCTACCCGGCGGCACGCGCCCAATTGCCGGTTTGCCTGGGCCCTAGTCAACCCATCGGGTAGGGAATGTCCCGCGAGACGCCATCTATTTGGGCTAATACCGCGGGGTCGAGCGTCAGCTCGGCGGCAGCCAGAATATCAGGCATTTGCGCGGGGGCGGTTGCGCCGACAATCGTCGAGGCGACAAAATCGTGCTGCTTACTCCAGGCGACCGCCAGCGTCACCACCGACATACCGGCCGCTGCGGCAATTGCCTGGAAGCGAGTGGTCGCCGCGAGGCTTTTTTCGTTAACGAAGCGTTTTGCCATGCGTTGTTGCCGACTTCCACCCCGCAGGTAGCCGGTGAACCTGGCCCCCTCCGGCAACGCCCCGTCATTGTATTTTCCGGACAATACGCCACCGGCCAGCGGTGAATACGGAATCAGGCTCACCTGCTCCTGGCGGCAGGCCTGGGCCAGCTCATCCTCAAAGCGGCGATTGTTCATGCTGAAATTGTTCTGGATGGTTTCATAGCGGGCCAGGCCATGCAGGTCAGAAGTCCACAGGCTTTTGGTCAATCCCCAACAGGTCTCATTACTGCAGCCGAGAATGCGCACCTTGCCAGCCTGGACCAAATCATCGAGCGCCCGCAGCGTATCTTCGTAGGGAAAAGCATGATCAGGCCAATGGGTCTGGTAAAGGTCGATGTAATCGGTATCCAATCGCGTCAGGCTCGCCTCCACCGCGCGCACGATATGATGCCGGTCGAGGCTGGTCTTGCCGCCACGAAGCGGCGGCGTAATCCAGCCATGCCCCGGCCCTGCAACCTTGCTTGCCAGGATAATGGCGTCGCGGGACCTGGTCTTTAGCCAGCGCCCGACGATCTCCTCGGTGGCGCCAACGTATTTTGCGTCCGGTGGCACCGGATACATCTCGGCGGTATCGTAAAAATCGATGCCCGCATCGAAGGCCATGTCCATAATGCGAAAAGCGCCCTTCTCATCGCATTGGTTGCCAAAGGTCATCGTGCCCATGCAGATATCCGAAACGACAATACCGCTTCTACCCAATCGCTTGCGTTGCATAACCCTTCCCACTGCCAGCGTCCATCGGACAATACTACAACAGCTTTAGCCGCCGGCTAAGCACCCGCCGGAAATCGTTGGCCACTGATACGCCCCGCCTTGGTGCAGAATGCCCCATTATGCGGCAGGATCAAAAGGCGTTCTGCGCGCCGGGGGCGCCGGTTCCCGGCGAAATCTGGCATAAATTTTGCGTTACATATTCATGGTTGGCGGCAACTACCGGCGTTGGACAGCGTACCGGCGCGCGACAGGCGCAATGCCGAGACACGCTGTTTAACCAGGAGTCAGGTGGGTTATTGGTGCGAGCGGGTTGCTTGCCAGGAGGTAACCAGACGTATGATGCACGACAATGATCGGTCCGGCTTGTATCGCCGGGCATTCGAGCACGACAGCTGCGGCTTTGGCATGATCTGCCAAATGGATGGTGAGGCCAGCCATACGCTGGTCCAGGGCGCTATTCAGGCCCTGTCGAGATTGAGCCATCGCGGCGCTGTCGCCGCCGACGGCAAGAGCGGTGACGGTTGTGGCCTGCTGATGAAACTCCCCATCGGGTTTTTCCGCGCCGTCGCTGCTGAACACCGTATCTCACTGACACCACTGTTTGCGGTGGGCATGGTATTTCTCAGTCGCGATACCGAGGGCGCCGATATGGAGCGCCAGAGATTGCAGGCCGAGCTTGAAAAACAGGGACTGGGGGTGGCTGGCTGGCGAGTGGTACCGGTAAACATCGAGGCCCTCGGTAGCAGCGCCATCGAGACGCTGCCCCGCGTGGAACAGATCTTTGTCAACATCCCGTTTGACGACATCGAGCTTGGCGAACGAAAACTGTTTCTGGCCAAACGCAAGGCGCGAAAGTTCATCAAAACCCGGGATGCCGCCTTTCACATCGTGAGCCTCTCGACCCGTGTGACCTGCTACAAGGGGCTGGTCATGCCGCACAAGCTGCCGCTGCTCTACCCCGACCTGGATGATCCACGACTGTGCTCGGCACTGTGCATTTTTCACCAGCGCTTTTCTACTAACACCTGGCCCGAGTGGCGATTGGCGCAACCATTTCGCTATCTCGCACACAATGGTGAAATCAATACTATCCAGGGCAATCGCAACTGGGCCCAGGCGCGCAGCCGCGCTTTCGAATCACCGCTGATTCCAGGCATGAAGGATATCAGGCCCTGGCTTTCACTGGCCGGCTCAGACTCCTACAGCCTCGACAACATGCTGGAAACCCTGGTGGCCGGCGGCATGGACCTGCTCAAGGCCATGCGCCTGCTAATACCTCGCGCCTGGCAGAATGATACCAACATGGATCCTGAGCTGCGCGCCTTCTACGAATATCACGCTATGCATGCTGAGGCCTGGGACGGGCCAGCCGGCATCGTACTCACCGATGGTCGCTACGCTGCCTGTACCATGGATCGCAACGGCTTAAGGCCGGCCCGCTATCTCATCACCCGGGATCGACTTCTGATTCTCGCGTCGGAAATTGGCGTTAGCGATATCGCTCCACATCGGGTGCTGCGAAAGGGGCGACTCGCCCCGGGCGATATGCTGGCAGTAGATACCAGCAATGGCGAATTGCTGACGCCACGGGAGATAGAGGACAGGCTCAAGCGGGAACACCCTTATCGCCAGTGGCTGCAGCGCCAAGCGGTATATCTGACACCTGGCGACAGCACGGCCGGTGAATTCGCGACCTTGCCACCAGCGCTACTTAAACCTTACCAGAAAATGTTTCAGCTAAGCCGGGAAGAGCTGGACGAGGTCATCCGGGTGATGGTGGAAAGCGGCCAGGAGGCCAGTGCCTCAATGGGTGACGACACGCCCCTGGCGGTTTTTTCGAACCGGGCTCGCTCACTCTACGACTATTTTCGCCAGCAGTTTGCCCAGGTCACCAACCCGCCCATCGACTCCCTGCGCGAGCGGCGGGTCATGTCCCTGCAAACCTGCTTCGGGCCACAACAGAATATTTTCATCGCCGATGAATGCCACGCCGCGCGGGTGGTGACCTCCAGCCCGGTATTGAGTAGCGATGAGTATCGCCAATTGCTGGCCCAGAAGCGCTACCCGCATCACCGGATTGACCTGAACTACCTGGACTCCATGGACCTGGAAACCGCAATTCGCAATATTTGCTACCAGGCAGAAAAAGCGGTGTGGTCGGGCGCGACAATCCTGTTGTTGTCCGACCGCGCGCTGGCGCCAGGCAAGCTCCCCCTGCACGGGGCACTGGCCACGGGCGCGGTGCATCATCACCTGATCAATATTGGTTTGCGCTGTCGCGCCAACCTGGTGGTGGAAACCGCTACCGCACGCAACCCCCATGAATTCGCAGTTTTGATCGGCTTCGGCGCAACAGCGGTATTCCCGTACTTCGCCTACCAATGCGCCCTGCAACTCGCCGGCCCCGGGACGGCTCCGCTCCATGCTCTGGCAAACTATCGCCGTGCGATCGATAAAGGCCTCTATAAAATTATGTCCAAAATGGGCATTTCTACCATCAGCAGTTATCGCGGCGCCCAACTATTTGAGGCCCTGGGGCTGGCCAGTGAAGTTGCGGAGTTGTGTTTCAAGGGAATCCATTGCCGGCTCGAGGGCAGCGGCTTTTCCGAGCTGGAAGCGACACAGCGCGCCGTCGCGGCCCGGGCCTTCGACCCGTTAATTGCCATGGAGCACGGCGGCTACAACAAATACGTGCACAAGGGTGAATATCACGCGCTCAACCCTGCGGTAGTGCAGGCGCTGGGTAAGTTTACCCGGAGCCACGATCCCCTTGAGTACAGCAACTACGCAGATCTGGTCAACCGCCGTCCCGCCATGTCCCCCCGCGACCTGATGACGCTGCGACCCGGCGGCAGTGCCCTGGCGCTCGATCAGGTTGAGCCCGCCGCCGCCATTTTAAAGCGGTTTGAAAGCGGCGCCATGTCACTCGGTGCACTGTCCCCCGAGGCCCATGAGTCGCTCGCCGTCGCCATGAACCGGCTCGGTGGCCTCTCCAACTCCGGTGAGGGCGGTGAAGACCCCAAACGTTTTGGCACTGAAACCGAATCGCGTATCAAGCAAGTCGCCTCCGGCCGCTTTGGCGTCACCCCACACTACCTGGTCAACGCCCGGGTGCTGCAGATAAAGGTAGCCCAGGGTGCCAAACCCGGAGAGGGGGGGCAGCTGGCAGGCCGGAAAGTCAACGCCATGATCGCCAGGCTGCGCTATGCGATACCAGGCACCACCCTGATCTCGCCGCCGCCACACCATGACATCTACTCCATCGAGGACCTCGCTCAGTTAATCTTCGACCTGAAGCAGGTAAACCCCGCGGCACGGGTATCGGTGAAGCTGGTGTCTGAAGCCGGGGTGGGCACCATTGCGGTCGGTGTCGCCAAGGCCTATGCCGACTTGATTACCCTATCCGGGCATGATGGCGGTACCGGCGCCAGTCCCCTGAGCTCCATCAAGTACGCGGGCACCCCCTGGGAACTGGGGCTGCGCGAAACCCAGCAAGCCCTGCGCAGCAATGAGCTGAGGGAACGGATAGGACTCCAGGTCGACGGCGGTTTGAGGACGGGACTGGACGTCGTCAAGGCTGCCATCCTGGGTGCCGAGAGTTTTGGCTTTGGCACCCTGACCCTGCTTGCCCTGGGTTGCAAGTACCTGCGTATCTGCCATCTCAATAATTGCGCCACCGGCATCGCCACCCAGGATGAACGCCTGCGCGGGGGGCATTATGCCGGCCGGCCGCAAATGGTGATGGCGGTGCTAACGGCGATTGCCGAAGAAGTACGACAGCTATTGGCGCATCTCGGCGCCCGTAGCCTGGACGACATCATCGGCCACACTGAACTCCTGCAGTTGTTACCGGGAACCACGCCCCAGCAGCGTCGCCTCGACCTGACACCACTACTATCCAGCGGCGGGGTCGGTGCGGACAAGCCCCAACGCCGGCTGCTCGCGCACAACCCCTCCTTCGACAAAGCCGAGCTGGCCGAGCAAATGTTGGCGGATATGCGGCCGTCGATAGTGGCGCGCAGGGCATCGCGGCATCACTATACCCTGGCCAACTTCCACCGCTCTATCGGCGCCCGCATCTCCGGAGAAATCGCGCGCCACTGGGGTAACAACGGCATGGCATCGACGCCGCTCGAGGTCTTCCTCACGGGGACTGCGGGGCAGAGCTTTGGGGTTTGGAACGCGGGCGGCCTGCACATGACCCTGGAAGGCGATGCCAACGACTATGTCGGCAAAGGCATGGCCGGCGGACGACTGGTGATATTCCCGCCGGCCATTCGCGGATTCGAGAGCCAGCACAATGTGATTATTGGCAATACCTGCCTCTACGGCGCCACCGGCGGAACCCTGTATGCGGCAGGCATTGCCGGCGAGCGTTTTGGCGTGCGCAATTCCGGCGCCATTGCCGTGGTCGAAGGAGTGGGAGACCATTGTTGCGAATACATGACTGGCGGGATGGTGACCGTGCTGGGCGATACCGGGGTCAATTTTGGCGCCGGAATGACCGGTGGATTTGCTGTCGTGCTCGACCGCAGCAATAGCCTGGCGCTGCGCTGCAATACCGAATTCGTCGACGTCCACCCCCTTGAAAGCGAGGACGCAGAGGGTCATCGCAGCTTACTGCTGGCGACCCTCAAGGACTATGTTGCCGCAACCCATAGCCACTGGGCGCAGTCAATCGTTGACCATTTCCCGGATTATGTCGCCCACTTTCGCCTGGTCAAACCGACAAAGCTCGCCCTGGGTGAGCTGCTGGAAGCAATCTCCGCGGCGGCCTAGAGCTGGCCCTCAGTCACCCGGCCGATACCAGATTGCCGAGCTATACGCTCTTTCCTGAATGGTGTCTGGCTGGTCGGTGGCGTGTTCCATACTCAGCGCAATCGCATCCAGCAGGGAGTGGCGTAGCGTGGGAATCTGCAACACGCGAACGTAGTAAAAAGCGCTCTGGTCGGGATCGAACTGTGGATCACGCCAAACGGCGGCGAGTTGGGCCGCACCAATCGTATTGCTCACCGCGCCGGTCTGACGATCAACCGTGTCACCTAGCGGCGGCAGGCTACCGTCAGCCGCCGGAGCGCGCGAACCTGACCAGGCGATATCATAGACCTGCTCCCGGGTCTGGCCACTCGCATCCAGCCAGCCCTTGATGATCTGGATGCGATCGAGATTGGCCCCCAGTGGGTCCTTGCTCGCCATCACAATAAACCCGGGCGCAGCATCGAGCGGACCCAACTCACCACCCATGGGCACAGCGCCCCGGGCTGCCAGGTGGCGCAGTCCGGTTCGCTGCAAGTCCTCCTCGGTCAGGTCACTGGCCCCATAAAACTGCAGTGCAATGCGCGGCCCGGTGGTCGCGTAGACCTCACGCCGGCGCAAAGCTGCCAGTATGGCTTCGCGGGTATTGGCCTCGGCCCAGACGGCAGCGAGACCAGAGGCCGACATCGACCAGCCATTGGCAGCAGGGCCATCACTGATAACCTGGCTCCGTTTGTTGGCGGGAACCGAGTCCGTCGCCATCTTGCCGTGAAAGTTATTCTCCTCCGACGAGGCCAAACCGGTGTGCGCATCGCTCGAACCAATGACACCAAAGCGATAGGGATTTTGCCCCTGCAGTTGTTCCAGTTGCAGACCCAGCCGCAAGGCCGGGCGAATAAAGTCACCCCTTTGCGGTTGGTACGCTGTCCACTTGCTCTGGATGTAAAAGGGGTAATTTTCGAAGTCGGCAAAGGCATCGTTCGGGGAGAACAGCGAGTGGGTTTCCGAGTCGCCCTTGATCTGGGTAATTTCTACCACCCGCTCCCACTTTGCCCGCCTGGCAATATAGTCGGCCTCCACCTTTGCTCCGCGCAGGGTGGTATCGGCAAACATCATACCCTTGGAAATATTGGAGTTGTGGGGGATGGCGGTGAAAGCGGCGCCGGTTGCGGCACTGGTCGCCTCCAACCAGGCCCATAAATCCTCCGGAAATGCGCTGTCGTCGAAGCCAAACGGGCTGAACTGCCGGGCTGTGTCGGCGTCGCTGTCAGTAATGACCACCCGGTGCAAATTGGCGCCACCGGGTGTAGAGCTCCACTCCCAGCCGATCAGGGCACTGAAAATACCCGGCTCGTTATAAGCATCCGCAGCTTCGGTGATATCGCGCCAGGCATCCGTTTCAACCCGCTCGGGCATCGGCAACAGACGAATGCTGTCGTCCCCAAGCGTTGCCGCCGTCGCCGCTTCCAGGGGCGTCTGCTCGGGGTCTGGCAAGTTCTCGATAAACAGGGATGGACCCTGGGTGTTGTCAATCGCACGATTCAGGAAATAGGCCGCTATCCTTGCCCTGAGGCTTGCCAGCAACCCGAGCCCGGTCGTGTCGACACCGTTACGATGAATGTTGCGAACCTGGCCGAGAAACTCGGCATGGTCCGACACCACCAGGAAGTCCAGCGGCACGGTGATCTGCACCCGCGCCTTGTGGTAGGGGTGCTCCACCGGCAGACCCCTGGCATAGCGGTACGCAGTGTCCGGGCCGGCAGAAATATTGTTGAAGACATAGGCATCGAAGGAATAGGTGGTATGCAGGTGGGTGTCACCCCATAGCAGTTGCCGCTCTGAGCCAGTGGCCGCGGCCGCTGGCAGTGCCAGCCCCACCAACAGTCCAATGCGGACCCTCGCCATTTGCCGTATTATGCCCTTACCTTTTCCCGACAGCATTCTGCCAACGGCCCCCGTCGATGAGTTTCCTGTATCATTGTGCACTGCGCTGCCCCCACGATAAGCTGCCCCTGCAACAGAGCCGGGCTGGCCTCCAATGTAACGCCGGCCACAATTTCGATATTGCCCGCCAGGGTTACGTCAATCTGCTCGGCCCCAATGATAAGCGCTCCAGGGACCCGGGCGATAGCAAAGCCATGGTGGCGGCACGCAGGGCTTTTCTGCAGGCCGGGTATTACCAACCCCTGGCCAACAGCATGGTTCGCTTGCTGCAAGGGGAACTCGAGGAAGACTCGGTGGTGGTGGATGCGGGTTGTGGCGATGGCTACTACACCGCTGAACTGTGCCACCAACTGGATGCGCTGGGGCGTGATAAACCCGCGATCGTCGGCTTCGACATCTCGAAATGGGCGATGCAACTGGCGGCACGTTCGCAAGCGGCGACCTGGATGGTAGCCAGCAACCGCAAAATCCCGCTGGCCAACCATTGCGCCGATATCGTTATGAGTGTGTTCGCCTTCCCGCACTATGTCGAGTTCGCCCGTATCCTCAAACCCGGCGGCCTGTTACTGCTGGTGGAACCCGGTCCCGAACATCTGCTGGAATTGCGAACGCTGGTCTACGACTCGTTGCGGGCTTACCGGGAAAACAGTCTACGAGCGGCTGTCACGGCTGGCTTCAGCGCTGCGGGGAGCAACAACAAAATCTTTACAACCAAAGCGCTTGGGCGGGGGGACGTTGCCAATCTACTCACCATGACACCTCATCTGTATCGGGCCGGACCCGCCGGCAAGCAGCGCGTTGGCAAGATTGATTCGCTTGCGCTGACAGTGGATGTTCGGCTCAGCTTACTGCGTGCATAAGCGCGCTGGCAGGGATAGCTTCCGACCGACGACCGTCGCACGTCACCGCGCGACGGCCACTCGAGTCGAGGATCTTTTATTTATTTCCCGAGCATACCATTCTTCAAAGGTTTTTGCACCGGGTCTTCGCCCAGCCAGATGGCGAATACCGCCTTCTTGAAATCCATGCCGCCATCGATGGTCTTTTTCAATGTGCCGTTCTTGAAAATCTCCATGCCCTTGCCGGGTACGTTGGCAATATCGAAGATATCCCCTTCCTTGATCTCTTCGCGGAACACATTGATAAAGTCATCGACCGAGTCCTGGATTGGCTCCATATTGCCGCCCGTGGCTTTCTCCAGTCCCTCGAGTGTGGCGTCTTCCATTTTCTCGCTGGTGATCAAGCCGGACACCATCTCGAGCCGAATGGCCATAGGCTTGTCGGCGGCAATGATGCTGGCGGCATCGGAACTCTTCTCAGGAAGGTACAAGGCGCCCTTGTAGATCTTCATCATCATCATCTTGCGCAGGCCCTCTCCGTTGAGCACCAGCGCATTGCCGTCAACGTCCAGGGTTTTGGGAATATCAGCCTGCAGAGGCAAGACAACGCCCACCGCGACCACCAATCCGGTGAGCCAACGAATCACACCTTTCATAACCATCTCCTTTCTCTTATTTGTTTAAAGTATTCCAGTTTGACCTCGTGATTTACAACCGCAGCCAGATATCATCAGAGAAATCACGCCTGGTTGCGATTCGAGAGTACCACATAGCATTCAGGCTGTGATACCGTTAAGCGTCGGCGTTGATACTGAACGAGTAGAAACCTGAAAGTCAAAGCTATCTACCGAGACAAGTATGTATTACGATCCTTATTCCGGGGAGTTGAGCCAGGGACACCGCACGCTGGCTTGACCGATAAAACAGTTCAAAAATCTATAACGAAAACAAACTCAGACTTTCAGCAAACCACATGGAGGCTATCCAATGAAACCAGCCTGTAGGCTCTTAACGGCCTGTCTTTTCGCTGCAGTAGTAAGCGCTTGCGGCAAGCAACAGCCGGCGGCTCCGGACGCCTCTGCCGAGCCGGTCGCCAGGCCGATTGCTGCCACCTCTGTTGTCATGGCCGAGCGGCGCACCCTTCGCCCGGGCTTCGAGTTACCTGCTGTAATCGAAGCCGTGCAGAGCGCCTCCATTCGACCGGAGATCTCTGCAACCCTGAAAGCCACCCACTTTGCGCCTGGGGATCTGGTCGAAGAAGGGCAGTTGCTGGTAGAGCTTGAGGATTCCAAGTACAAGGCCGCAGTCAACGCGGCCAGGGCCCAGGTGCAGTCGGCCAAAGCCAGCGCGACCCAGGCCCGCGCCAACTGGGAGCGCGCCAAGAAGCTGCGACCCCAGGGCTATATCTCCGAGATGGACTATGACAAGGCAAAGGCCCTGATCGACACCAGTTCCGCCGCTATCGCATCTGCGGAGGCCAGACTGGAGCAGGCCGAGCTGGACCTCAAGCACACCAAAATTTATGCACCCTACAGTGGCCGCATCAGTAAAAGCAATTATGCCGTTGGCGACCTGATCTTGCCGACGAGCCCCGGCACCCCGCCGGTATTCGAACTGGTGCAGCTGGACCCGATCTACGCAACCGCCAGCGTCGAACAAAGCACCTATAACAACTTCACCCTGTTTCGCCAGAAGCTGACCGACGAAGGACTGGAGATACCCGAGGTTGTGGTCCAGCTAGAGCTGGCCGGTGACAATACCTACCCTCACCAGGGCAAGTTCGAAAACTGGTCGCACACGAGTCGAGGTAGCAGCGGCACCGTCACCGGCCGGGTATTGTTTCCCAACCCCAATGGTCTGTTGCTGCCCGGCGCCAATGTCACCATTATCGGCGAGGCCCAGCAGACGATCGAAAGAGTGATGGTGCCACAGCGAGCCGTCATCCAGGATCAGCAGGGGCACTACGTCATGGTGATCGACGAAGACAATACCGTTCAGCGCAGGAATATCAAGGTGGGCGCCCGCGATGGCAAGGACTGGGCGGCTCGTACCGGTATTGAAGAGGGCGACAGGGTCATTGCAGACGGTGCCAACACGTTCAAGCCCGGCACCAAAGTGGAAATAAAATAAGCGCGCAATGCGGTTAAAAGAACAACAAGTCACGGAGGCACCATGAGCCCACAGTTTTTTATCCGGCGTCCGCGCTTTGCGCTTGTCATATCGATACTCATCACCATTTTCGGCATTATCGCCGCACTCGTCATGCCGGTGGATCAATACCCCGATATCTCGGCCCCCAAAATCGTGGTCAGGGCCAATTACCCCGGCGCCAGCGCCGAGACGGTCAAGGAAGCCCTTGCCAGCCCCATCGAAGACCAGGTCAACGGGGCCGAGGGCATGGTCTATATGTCATCGAAGTCAGCCAGTGACGGTAGCTACACCTTGACGATAACCTTCGACATCAGTGTCGATGCATCCTTGGCCCAGGTGGATGTGCAAAATCGTGTTGCCCTGGCCGAACCGCAGCTGCCGGCGGAAGTCAGGCAGCGCGGTGTCAGCGTAAAGAAGCGCTCCTCCGACATGCTGATGGTGGTCAGCCTTTTCTCCCCCGATGAAAGCCTCGACGGCATTTTCCTCTCCAACTACACCAGCCTTAATATCGCGTCCGAACTGGGCCGGGTGGAAGGCGTGGGTGAAGCCAGTATCATTGGCGCCCTCGACTACGGGATGCGGGTGTGGCTGGACCCGATAAAACTGGCGGCGAACAAGATCAGCGTGGGCCAGGTACTGGGCGCCATCAAGGAGCAGAACGTGCAGGCGGCGGTGGGCCAGTTGGGCGGCCCGCCCAATCCGGACGATACGCAGTTTCAATACGTGCTGAAAACCAAGGGGCGCTTGAAGTCTACCGAGGAATTCGGCGAAATCATCCTGCGAGCCGACGAGCGCGGGTCGATACTGCGACTGAGGGACGTCGGCAGGCTGGAGCTCGGCTCGCAGGGGTACAAGGGCTATGGCGAATACAACAATAAACCCGGGGTGTTGCTCGCAGTATACAAACTGTCGGACGCCAACTCGCTGGCTGTCGCCGAGTCCGTCAAAGAGAAAATGCACGAGTTATCCACCTATTTCCCCGCGGGGGTCGACTACATTATCGGCCACGATACCACCGAGTTTATCGAAGCGTCGCTGGACGAAACCGTCGAAACGCTGATTTTCACCATCATCCTGGTTATCTTTGTCACCTATCTCTTCCTCGGCAGCGTTCGCGCCACG
>JAHEGP010000258.1 GCA_024645065.1 Cellvibrionales bacterium
GCCGCCGCAACCTCGCCAGGACGTCTCTCCAATTGGCGAATACCAGGAAAAACTGGCGCGCCAGGTTGAAGAGGCGGCGCAAACCGCGCCGGAAGCAGTAGAAGAGACGTCCGAGCCTACCCAGTCGGTCGCCGTTACCAAGCCAGCGTTGGATAAGGACGGCGTGCCAATTGGCTGGATTATCCAGGTGGCCAGTTTTAGCAAGAGGGATAACGCCAATACCTTTAAGCAGCGACTGCAGGATAATGGTTACCGGGCCAGGGTGGTCACCAAGGGTAAGTACACCAGGGTTTTTGTTGGCCCCTATATTGATCGGGCAATGGCGGAGCGCGACCTGGCCAAGATAGCGCGCAATCATTCGGTGAAACCCAAACTGGTGCGATACAGTCCCTGATGGACAAAGACCGCTGCCCGGTGGGCGCCCAAGGTGGCTGAGTTCAATATTGCCGACTGGTTGATTGTGGCGATAGTCGCCGTTTCCGCAATCGCCAGTTTGTGGCGAGGGTTCGCGCGAGAAGCGATATCACTGGCTGCATGGTTTATTGCCTTCACGGTGGCGACGATGTTTGGCCCGGCCCTCGAGGGGCAATTGGCGGCTGGCATCACGAGCCCTCAAATACGCCAGCTCAGCGCTTTTTTGCTGCTGTTTGTAGCAACTTTACTGGTGTGTTCGCTGTTAGGCTATCTGCTTAGCCAATTATTGAAAGTCAGCGGGCTTGGATTTATCGACCGCCTATTGGGGGTCGCTTTTGGTTTGATACGCGGCGGTATCGTGGTCCTGGCCTTACTGCTACTAGTGGGGCTGCTTTTGGAGAACAGCGGGGCGCTACCGGCCTGGTACCAGCAGTCGGTGCTGGTACCGCATTTTCTTTTGATGGAAAACTGGGCGCGGGATACCGCGGCTTCGGTGTTGAATTTTGTTGCAAGCTAGTATCATAGGCTGCCTTATCAGCAAAACCGGTGGGGTGCCGGGGCCAATGGGTTTTTCCCGGTCGTTGCAAGCAGTGGAGAATGGGTAATGTGCGGTATTGTGGGTATTGTAGGAAAGTCCAACGTCAGCGGCGCACTTTACGACGCATTAACGGTTCTCCAGCATCGCGGGCAGGACTCTGCCGGGATCGTCACCTGCGACGGGGGCCTGTTACACCAACACAAGGCCAATGGCCTGGTACGCGATGTCTTTCGTACCCGTCATATGGAAGAGCTGGTTGGCACCATGGGTATCGGTCATGTGCGCTATCCCACCGCTGGAAGTTCCAGCGCCAACCTGGCGCAGCCATTTTACGTCAATACGCCCTATGGCATCAGCCTCGCCCACAATGGCAACCTGACCAACTCTGAACGCCTTTCAGAGGAGTTGTACCGGTCTGACCTGCGTCACCTGAATACCGATTCAGACTCTGAGGTGCTGCTCAATATCTTCGCCCATGAGTTGCAAAGCCTGGGCAAGCTGACTCCCGATGAGCACGATATGTTTGCGGCGGTAAAGGCCGTGCATCGTCGCTGTTTGGGAGGGTATGCGGTATGTGCGTTGATCGCTGAGTACGGTCTACTGGGGTTTCGTGACCCCCTGGGTATACGGCCGGTTGTTTATGGCGAGCGCGACACACCCCAGGGCAAGGAGTATATGATCGCCTCTGAAAGCGCGGCTCTGTCAGTGCTGGGCTTCCGTTTGATTCGCGACCTGCTGCCGGGAGAGGCCATTTTTATTGACTCGCAGGGGCGCGTCTCTACCTGCCAGTGTGCGGAAAAGCCAAGGTTGGTACCGTGTATTTTCGAGCACGTCTATTTCGCGCGCCCGGACTCGATCATGGACGGAGTCTCGGTCTACAAGGCCCGCCTCAGGCAGGGGGAGCGACTAGCGGAGAAGGTTAAGCGACTGCGGCCGAAGCACGATATCGATGTCGTCATCCCGATTCCCGACACCAGTCGAGTCGCGGCCCAGGCCATGGCCCAATCCCTGGGGGTCAAATTTCGCGAGGGCCTGATGAAAAACCGGTATATCGGGCGCACGTTTATTATGCCAGGCCAGAAAATGCGCGCCCGCTCGGTCCGTCGCAAACTCAACGCCATCGAACTTGAATTCAGGGGCAAGAACGTGATGCTGGTGGACGATTCTATCGTTCGGGGCACCACCTGCGGCCAGATCATTGAAATGGCAAGAGAAGCAGGGGCAAAAAAGGTCTTTTTCGCCTCGGCTGCGCCTCCCGTTCGTTATCCCAATGTCTACGGCATCGATATGCCCTCGGCTGAGGAGTTGATTGCCCATAATCGAACACCCGACGAAATTGCCGAGCTGATAGGCGCTGACTGGCTGGTTTACCAGGATATTGCTGATCTCACAGCGAGCTCATCGGAGGGTAATCCGTCCATCGAAGAATTTGAGGACTCGGTGTTCGATGGCGAGTACATTACCGGCGATGTCGACCAACAGTACCTGGATCGCATTCATGAACTGCGCAATGATGCCAACCTGAGCAAACACGCCAGCACTCATGAAAATGGTGACAGCAGCGTTATGTAGGTGTCCGCCGGGCGCACTCCCTGCCTTATGCCAATCCGGCGCGAACGGTTAGTCATAGCAACTTGCCAGCGCCTAAGCTCTCACCCAGATACCAGGAACTCCAGTGGAAAAAGTGGACAAACACAACGAACGGCAACGTATTCTCGACGAGGCTCAATTGGATACGCTGGCGGTCAGGGCCGGGCAATTGCGCACGCCGGAGGGAGAGCACAGCGAACCTATTTTCACGACGTCCAGTTTCGTTTTTGAGGATGCGCACAGCGCAGCGGCTCGCTTTGCCGGTGACGAAGCCGGTAACGTCTACTCACGCTACACGAATCCTACTGTGCGGACCTTCGAGCAACGTATTGCAGCGCTCGAGGGAGGAGAGCGTGCGGTGGCAACGGCTTCCGGGATGGCGGCCATCCTCAGTACCTTTATGGCGCTTCTGGCGGCGGGTGACCATGTGGTGTGCTCGCGCAGCGTGTTCGGCACGACAACCACGCTGCTGAACAAGTACCTGGCCAAATTCGGGGTCGGTGTGAGTTTCGTTTCACCAACAGACTATGGGGCCTGGGAGGCTGCGATCACGCCTGCAACCAGGGCCCTGTTTATCGAGACACCCTCCAATCCCCTGTGCGAAGTCCTCGATATCGAGCGCCTTGCCGGATTAGCCCACGACAACAACAGCCTGTTGATTGTGGACAATTGCTTTTGTACCCCCGCGCTGCAAAAACCACTGCAGTTCGGTGCCGATATCATTATTCACTCGGCGACCAAGTACCTCGATGGCCAGGGTCGATGTGTGGGCGGCGTGGCGGTGGGTACAGCTGAGCATATGGAAGAGGTGCTGGGCTTTCTGCGCTCCTGTGGGCCAACCATGAGCCCTTTCAATGCCTGGGTTTTCCTCAAGGGGCTTGAAACCCTTCGCTTACGCATGGACGCCCATAGCCGCAGTGCCCTGGAACTGGCATTATGGCTGGAGAACCAACCCCAAATTGAACAGGTGTTTTATGCGGGCCTTGCCAGTCATCCACAGTATGCACTGGCGCAACGCCAGCAGCGTGGCTTTGGCGGGGTGCTGTCCTTCCGGGTGGCAGGCGGTCGCGATGAGGCATGGCGCTTGATCGATGCCACTCGCTTGCTGTCAATCACCGCCAACCTGGGGGATGCCAAGTCGACTATAGTTCACCCCGCTACCACCACCCACGGCCGCCTCAGCGACCAGCAGCGAGCGGAAGCCGGCATCAGCCCAAATCTGGTTCGGATTTCCGTCGGACTCGAAGACCCACTGGATATCAGGCAGGATATCGCTCGAGGCCTGGCGGCAGTTTGAATCGCCTTTGCAGGGTTGGGCTGTAACGGCGGTCGAAACCCTGGCCAGTCGAGCGTGATTTTGCAGGCACTAGACATCATGTAGTGACCTACCCGTCCTCAACGCCGTGGATTAAGCTGAGGGCGAAACACCGTTGGCTCAGAGCCATAATTGAGGAGGATAGGTCATGAAAGAGTTTACCAAGTATGTCGGTCTGGATACACACAAGGATACGATTGCCGTTGGGGTTGCAGAGGCCGGTCGTGACAAGCCTCGCTATTACGGGGAAATAGCGAACACGCCCGAGGCAGTAGCGAAACTGATAAGGGACGTGAGTCCCAATGGGGAGGTCGTTGCTTTCTGTTATGAAGCGGGGCCGTGTGGTTACGGTATTTACCATCAAATCACGGACTCCGGTCATGATTGCCGTGTGGTAGCCC
>JAHEGP010000259.1 GCA_024645065.1 Cellvibrionales bacterium
GCCATTTGGCCTGGCCAAGCCAACAGTAGCGGTGCACAACACGGTGACTGCCATCGACGGCCGCCTCAAAGCGACGGCCCAATTATCCTGGAAGCCGCAGTCGAATCCCCCCGAGCCGACGACTCGCCGGGCATGGTGGTGTCGCGAGTAAAGGAATTGCGGGGCGATCAGGGCGCGGCCGGGGACGAGCTCTTCTTTAACCCAGATTCCGCAGTCGAACGCTGCAATAGCGGGTAAGAGATTGCGACACCGGGCGGCGGTGGTACTATCGGTGGTACTATCGATGGCACTATCGGTGGCACTATGGATGGTACCAGTCGGTGGTACTAGTCGGTGGTACTAGTCGGTGGTACTAGTCGGTGGTACTACCGCTGTGGCATTGGTACATCGTGGTGGCAATCAATCCTCCCTCAACGTACCCGACTGGCCCTCGATGAACAACCGCACCAGCCTGATGTTTCGCGACGATACTCGCTGAGACGATAGTCGCTGAATAGCTGCGCGATTCACCGGCTCCCGCATAAAGCAAAAATGGCGACGTTGACACGTCGCCATTTCCTTGATTGCACCAGGGGGGGGGCAGCGCGATAGCCGCTCCCCACTCTTCAGTGCCTAGCCCTGATCAAATCGATCGAGGGTCATCACCTTGGACCAGGCCGCCGCAAAGTCCTCGACAAACTGCGCTTCGCCGTCGCTTGCGGCATAGGCTTCCGCCACTGCGCGCAACTCTGAATTCGACCCGAAGATCAGGTCGACCGGAGTCGCCGTCCAACGCACCTTGCCACTGGCCCGATCCTTACCTTCGTAGGTGCCCTCTGAAGCCTTCGACCACTGGGTCGACATATCCAGCAGGTTGACGAAGAAGTCGTTGCTCAGGGTACCGGGCTTGTCGGTAAACACGCCGTGCTTTCCCTGACCCGCGTTGGCGTTCAGCACCCGCATTCCGCCCACCAGAGCCGTCATTTCCGGTACTGTCAGGGTCAGCAGGTCCGCTTTCTCGACCATCATTTGCGTGGGCGACCCGTAACTGTCGTCGCTGTAGTAATTGCGAAACGCATCTGCTGTCGGCTCCAATACCGCGAAGGAATTGACGTCGGTCATTTCCTGCGAGGCATCGGTGCGGCCCGGGGTAAATGGCACCTCAACGCTGTGGCCAGCGTCTTTGGCTGCCTTCTCGACCGCTGCCGAACCACCCAGCACAATGACGTCAGCCAGCGACACCTTTTTGCCACCCGACAGGGACTTGTTGAAATCACCCTGCACCGTGGTCAGTGTTTTCAGAACCCGGGCCAACTCCTGCGGGTTATTGGCTGCCCACTGATTCTGGGGCGCTAGTTGAATCCGCGCTCCGTTGGCGCCACCGCGCATATCGGATCCACGATAGGTGGAAGCTGAAGCCCAGGCAGTTCTGACCAGTTCGGGAACCGTCAATCCCGACGCCAGGATTTGCTTTTTCAACCGGGTCACGTCCCCGGCATCGATCACCTTGTAATCGGCGGCGGGCACCGGATCCTGCCAAATGAAATCCTGTGCCGGGATTTCACTGCCGATGTAGCGGCTCTTCGGGCCCAGGTCGCGGTGGGTCAACTTGAACCAGGCCTTGGCAAAAGCAAGATCGAATTCCTTCGGGTTTTTCAGAAAGCGCTCAGAAATCTTGCGAAAACCCGGATCTTCCTTCAACGCCAGGTCGGTGGTGAACATGATGGGCGCATGGCGCTTCTTGGGATCATGAGCATCGGGCACCATATTGGCCGCCGCCTTGTCGGTGGGAATCCACTGGGTCGCACCGGCGGGAGACTTGGTCTGCTTCCAATCGAACCTGAACAGATTATCGAGGTACTGCATTGACCACGCGGTCGGTGTCGCGGTCCATGCTCCCTCCAGGCCGCTGGTCATCGCGTCGGCACCCACGCCGCTGCCGCACTTGTTTTTCCAGCCAAAGCCCTGCTCTTCGAGGGCTGCGGCTGCAGGTTCCGGCCCGAGGCAGTCAGCCTTGTGGGCACCGTGGGCCTTGCCCAGGGTGTGGCCACCGGCTATCAGCGCCACGATCTCTTCATCGTTCATCGCCATACGGCCGAAGGATTCCCGGATATCCCTGGCGGCAGAGAGCGGGTCGTGATTACCGTTGGGACCCTCGGGGTTGACGTAAATCAGGCCCATCTGCACAGCGGCAAGGGGTTTTTCCATTGCTCCGTCTTTACCGTACCGCTTGTCGTTGGCAAGCATCTGGGTTTCAGGGCCCCAGTAGACCAGGTCGCCTTCCCAGTCATCAACGCGCCCCCCCGCGAAGCCAAGGGTTTCAAAGCCCATGGACTCCAGCGAGACGTTACCGGCGAGAATCATCAGGTCAGCCCAGGACACATTGCGCCCGTATTTCTGCTTGACTGGCCACAGCAAGCGGCGCGCCTTATCGAGGCTGGCGTTATCGGGCCAGCTATTGAGTGGCTCGAAGCGCTGTTGGCCACCATCCGCCCCACCACGCCCATCATGAATCCGGTAGGTACCGGCGCTATGCCACGCCATCCGAATCATAAGGCCGCCATAGGTACCCCAGTCCGCCGGCCACCAGTCCTGGGAATCTTTCAAGGTCTTTTCTATATCCGCTTTCAGCGCCTTCAGATCCACCTTGCTGAAAGCCTCGGCGTAATCGAAATCGTCGCCATAGGGATTCGACCTGGCATCGTGGGCGCGCAGCGGTCCGAGATTGAGGGTTGTTGGCCACCAGTCCTGGGCCGATCTGGCCATACCAGTCGCCGCCATGGAACTCGCCGGCGCCAGCACGCCAATAGACGCCGCAAGAGCGGCAGATAATGTTATAGATTTCTTCAGCATTGGATTTGGCCTCCTAAGCCCATTACATCATTGCATTTCCTTACATGTTACCAGTGTACCCAGCAGCAGGTCGGTGGGTACATGGCATTAACTCGAAGTTGACGTTCGGTTTTTGTGAAGACCCGTTGGCGCTGCCAGCGCTTCCCTGCAAACCGCAATCAGGGCCTCGATACTGGATGTTCGTGTGTAATTGGGCCTGATGATATAAGCAATGCGGCGATGCGGCCCGGGTTCATTCAAATGCACAGCAGCCAGTTCCTGATGCCGTGAAATCAGAGAGTCCAGCGCCATTTCCGGAATCAGTGTCGACCCCAGCCTGCCCAATACCATCTCGATCAGCGTGTTCAGGCTGGTCGCACCGATGCCCTGCTTCGTGGCTTGCTCCGACAATTTACAGGCCTCCAGTACGTGATCCTTGAGGCAGTGCCCCTCCTTCAGCAACATCAGGTCGCAGTGGTTCAGTTCGTCACTGGCTATTTCCTTGCGCTGGGTATTCTTGTCTCCCCGAAGTGCAACCCAGTAAAAATCCTCTTGCCAGAATTCAATACCAAGCAGGCCCTCGCAGGGATAGGGTAGTGCCAGAATCGCCGTATCGATCTCGCCACGTTTGACCATATCCACCAGTTCATGGGACTGGTCTTCGACAATGTTCAACCGGGTATGGGGATAGCGCTGGTTGAGGATCGGCATGACCCTGGGCAGCAGGTAAGGACATATCGTCGGAATCACGCCAACGGTCAGGGGAAAACTCAAGGGAGTTCGCTGGCTGTCAGCCAGGTGTTGCAGCTCATCGACCTGGGATAGAATCTTCCGCGCGTGTTCCAGCACCACTTTACCAACGGGCGTGATTAAAACCTTTTTGTTGTCCCTCTCGAAAATCTGCAAACCCAGCTGCTTCTCCAGCTCGTTAAGCGAGGTACTCAGCGCGGACTGGCTGATGTTGCTGAGCTCCGCGGCCTTCTTGAAATGGAGGGTTTTCTCAACCGCAAGCGCGTAGGTGAGTTGCTTGATGGAAATCATCCGGATTCGTACTCTCGCCCCTGCTGCCGTTCGATACTTTCAGGAGTACCTGTCGCCAGTGGAATTATTATAAGACCTGCGGATTGTATTGATTTTTGCAGCCTCGCGAAAGCACCCCGCAGGGGCAAACGCCGATTAGGCCCCTGCAGAGTCGACAAATAGGTCCCGGCGACCACAGGGGGCTCGAGGCTAGTCGCTGCCACCGTCCACCTGATGGCCATTGCCGCGCCAGTGCAGCATCCCACCTGCCAGGTTGGCAAGCTTGGTAAACCCCTCTTTTTGCAGCAACACAGTCGCCTGAGCAGAACGAGCCCCGGAGCGGCATACGGTAACGATGGGGTGGTGGCGGTCGAGCTCAGACAGACGCGCCTTTAACTCACCAAGCGG
>JAHEGP010000058.1 GCA_024645065.1 Cellvibrionales bacterium
CAGGTTAACTGCTTTACCCGCGGCCTGGGCGGCGGCCATCGTTCCACCGGACGACTGCATGATGGTCACAGGTGTCGGTTTCAGTGCTGCTTCCAATCGTTGCAGGTAACCGCTAACCAGGGGTCCCAGCCAGGCATTGAGCCAGGTGGCAATACCGCGCTCGTACTCCTTGTACTCGGGTAAAATTTTAGAAGAGCGGGAGACAAAAAGGCCCTCGGGAAGTGCTTGTTCTATACGTTTTTCATATTGGTCATCGACAAAGGAGTAAAGCAGGTTTATCGCCACAGACCGGGGCTGCAAAGCCTGTATTTGCCGAGCCAATAACTGGAGGTCCGCATCGGTCAATGGCTCCAGAAGCTCGCCAAGAGGGTCAAGTCTGCCACCGGTTTCCAGGCAGAGTTCCGCTGGTACTGGCGCAGGTAGAGGTGTGGCCAGCAAATCGTACAATCGGGGCCTTGCCTGGCGACCAATCGTAAGCATGTCGCCGAAACCACGGTTAGTGATAAACGCAGTGCGAACGCCCTTTCCCTCGAGAGCGGCATTGGTAGCAACCGTACTACCGTGGATCAATAGCAGTTTGCCAGCCTTTACCGATGCCTCCAGTTGTAAAGCCTTGATTCCCTTCAATATTGCACATTCCGGTGCTTCAGGCGTCGAGAGGACTTTATGAATTCGTATCCCGGAGTTGCCCAAAAGCACGAAATCGGTAAAGGTACCGCCCGTATCTACGCCAAGCAGCATATTGTCGTTACCCGGATCATTGAAAGAGGGGTATTTCACGTTCAGTGCCAGTCGATGTCAAGCAGGTGACTGGTTGCTTATCGTTCCCGGCGTTATGCTATTGCCATCCCCAAGTACTCATGCTTCACCACCCAGCAGAGCGTTGCATGCCAGAGCTTCCAGAAGTAGAGACTACCAGGCGAGGTATAGCTCCGCACATACTGCATCAGACGATTACGGATGTGTTCGTTCGTGATGCACGGTTGCGGTGGCCCGTCGCGACTCAGCTACCGCAATTGCTGCAAGGTCTGGTCGTCCATGATGTACAGCGGCGGGGGAAATATATCGTGCTGCACTGTGGCAGTGGCTACTTGCTGGTCCACCTGGGAATGAGTGGAAGCTTGCGGGTGACAACCGGCAATACTCCGGTAAAGTTGCATGATCACGTAGAAATTCGCTTTTCCAATGGTGTTGATCTGCGTTTGCACGACCCGCGACGCTTTGGTGCTGTGCTCTGGACCGAGAATCCACCCGAAGAACATAAACTGTTGGCCGGGCTCGGGCCGGAGCCGCTGCTGGGGGAGTTCGACGCTGAATATCTCTATCTTCGCTCCCGCAATCGTAAAAGCCCGGTGAAGCAGTTCATTATGGATAGCAAGGTGGTTGTTGGTGTCGGCAATATCTACGCCAACGAGGCGCTGTTCATGGCTGGTATTCGTCCTGCCCGCCCAGCGGGACGCATTTCCCTGCAGCGTTATCAGCGCCTGGTGGAGGCAATCAAGTCGGTACTGGAGTCCGCCATCGAGAAGGGGGGAACAACACTCCGGGATTTTGTCAATGGCAATGGCAAGCCAGGTTATTTCAGCCAGAGTTTGAACGTATACGGTCGCGGCTCAAAACCGTGCCTGCGCTGCGGCGCTGTTCTCAAGGAGATGCGTCTGGGTCAGCGAACTACGGTTTATTGCAGGTATTGCCAGCGATAGCCGGGTGGATCGGCCCTGGTGAGTCCCTAAAACTGTGAAAAATGCCCACGGGATGACGTGCCTACAGGTCGATTAAGGTCTAATATAGTATTGACTGTCTGCCCGGCCTGAAGCCCGGGGTATCCATATTTAGGAGAATAATTATGAAGGCGAAGCTAAGGTCGCTAACCACCGCTACGGTGTTTGGGCTTTTGTTCAGCTTGCCCCACCTCAGTTTTGCGCAGCAAAGCTATAATGACCGGGCTTACGATCAGCCATACGATTATCGCAATGATGGCAGAGATAACTACGAGCGGCAGACTTATGAGCGGCCATCAGCGGGAGCCATGGCGATCGATTTGCTGGTAGCCAGGCCGGCACTGTTAGCTGCCACCGTGGCGGGTACCGCGGTGTTTCTGGTCGGTCTGCCATTTTCTGCCATGGGTGGTAATGTGCAGGAGTCCGGCGACACTCTGGTTCGCGGCCCCGCCGCCGCGGCCTTTCGACGTTGCCTGGGCTGTGTAAACGGCGTCAAGCATGAAGTCGACTACGTCGATTACGACAGGACTGCGAATCGCCATTACGGGTCTGACAATTACGGCTATTGATCTTGTATCTGCTTGCTCGCTCCGGGTCTCTGGAGAGCAATAGACAGTAATAGACAGTAAGCAATACCCAGGGGTCAGGTACAGAATGTGCCTGGCCCTTGCCGCGTTCTGGATCAGCCGGTCAGGCGGTGATATTTTTCTAGCAGCTGCTCTTCGGTCTCGTTATGCTCCGGATCCAGAGGAATGCAGTCGACCGGGCAAACCTGCTGGCACTGGGGCGCATCGAAGTGTCCCACACACTCGGTGCATTTTGACGGCTCGATGGCATATATGGTTTCGCCCTGGTAGATAGCCTCATTCGGGCACTCCGGTTCGCACACATCACAATTGATACATTCGTCGGTAATAATTAATGCCATGGTAACAGCAGCTGTTTGTTGATGGTGATTTGTTAGGTGGCCGAGAACTTTTTTTGCAGTGCCCGCAAAACCGCGCCATTGACGAAAGGTTCGACATTACCGCCCATCGAGGCTATTTCCCGGACCAGGGTTGCCGATATGTAGGATAAATGATCCGGAGGGGTCAGAAACACCGACTCAAATCGTGGGCTTAAGGCGCGATTCATATTTGCGAGCTGGAGTTCGTATTCGAAGTCGGCCCCCGAGCGCAGACCCCTGAGCACTATATTGGTCCCACAGGAAACGACGAATTGAGTTAGTAAGCCTGTAAAAGGCCGTATCTCGACGTTATCGATGTGAGCCAGCGCCTGCTGGCAGAGAGCAGCACGTTCTTCCAAATCAAATAGCGGCCTTTTATTTTCGCTGTACGCAATGGCCACGATGACATGACCAAACATGCGCGCCGCACGCTCCACCAGATCGACATGGCCATTGGTAATCGGGTCGAAAGTGCCTGGGTAAACCACTGCAGTCATATTTTTTTCTCGCGTTGCTTGCTTGGAGCAGGGTAGCGCAATAAACAAGCTGGCAGAAGGCTCCCGTCGGCAATCACCGGGCTGCTCCGGAGGCGCTTACCGGCGCTGGCCGGTTAATAGGGTGAACGTCATTCGATTGCAGCAGTTGGCAGCGGACCTGTCCCGTTTCAATACAACGTAATAGTTGCCAATTGTCAGGCAGCGCGATCGTTTTCGCCCTTTCAGTCTCGACGTAAATACGGGCACCACTTGAGAGCCAGCCCGCGTTTCCCAGTAGCGGTATTATCTCAGTCAGTAATGTGCTGCTGAAGGGTGGGTCGAGAAACACCATATCAAAGGCCCTCGGGGGTGGTCGCGTCAGCCACTGTCGAGCGTCTCCCTGAACCACCTGAACCTGCGACCCGGCGTCGAGTGCCAGGGTGTGCGCACGCAGGGCTTTGCAGGCGTCGGGCGAGAGCTCAACCAGGGTTACGGAGGCAGCGCCACGGCTAACAGCCTCCAGGCCCAGGGCACCGCTGCCAGCGAACAGGTCCAGGCAGTGGGCATCGACTACAAATGGGGTAATCCAATTGAACAGGGTCTCGCGCACCCGGTCGCCGGTGGGTCTCAAGCCTGCAAGGGACGGGAAACGCAATTTGCGACCGCGCCACCTGCCACCAATGATGCGCAATGAGCCTGGAGCGGCATGAGCCCTGCCCGGTGTGTGTTTACTAATCATTAAAGATGCTCAGGTTGGGCCTGACGCCAGTGAAAATGGTAGGATAACGCACCTTGTCAGTGTAACGGTATCACCGTAAGGAAATAATCAGTCAATATGAAACAGGTCAATAAGGCAGGCAATGCCGACTCTAAAGCACTAGCCAAACCCAAATCGGCGGCAGTCAATCCCGGGCTGGCGGAGGACCCAATTGCTGTCGCAGAGCGAGAATGGGCTGAGCTGATGGCTGCCGAAGAGGGGGGCAGCGCGCAACAAGAGGCCAATGTTGCGGAACAGGTTAGCGCCGCAAAAGCGCAGCCAAAGCTCGACCCGATTGCGCTAGCTGAGCAGGAGTGGAGCAACTTGGTTGCTGCAAGCGAAGGCGATGCTGATGCGCAGGCACAGCTGGCCGCAGAGGAGGCGAGGCCGGTAACTTCAGCTGAAGCCGCTGAGGGCGGGTTTCTCTCGCGCCTGAAAAAGGGGTTAAAGCGCACTGGCAGTGGTTTTGCCGAAGGCATGGGCACTTTTTTACTTGGCAAAAAAGAAATTGATGATGAGGTTATGGAGGACCTCGAAAACGCTTTACTGGTGGCCGATGTTGGCATTGAGGCCACTTCCGAGATTATCGACAATCTATCCGCCAGGATTAAGCGCAACGAATTGGCTGACGGTAGAGCGGTGGTCGGCGCCCTGAAAGCCGAGCTGGCTGGATTGCTGGAGCCATCCGAACAGCCGCTGGCAATCGACTCCGCCCACAAGCCATTTGTCATTTTGGTTGTTGGCGTAAACGGGGTGGGCAAGACTACTACGATCGGCAAATTGGCCCGTCGTTATCGGGACGAGGGAAAATCCGTGATGTTAGCGGCCGGCGACACTTTCAGGGCTGCTGCAGTAGAGCAGTTACAGGCATGGGGTGAGCGACATGGCGTGCCTGTCATAGCCCAGAAAACGGGCTCCGACAGCGCTTCGGTACTTTACGACGCCCTGCAGGCCGCCACTGCAAGGAAAGCCGACGTCTTGATTGCGGATACCGCCGGACGCCTGCACAACAAAGATAATCTTATGGACGAATTGAAGAAGGTGGTCAGGGTAATGGGTAAGCTGGACCCTACTGCTCCCCATGAGACACTGCTGGTGCTGGACGCTGGAACTGGTCAGAACGCCCTTAGCCAGGCCAGTACCTTCCAGTCGGTCGTTAATGTCAGTGGGCTGGCCCTGACCAAGCTCGATGGCACTGCCAAAGGTGGTATCATTTTCGCAATCTGCAAGCAGACCGGGCTGCCGCTGCGTTTCATCGGAGTGGGTGAGGCCGCTGAGGATCTGCGAACATTCAATTCCAAAGATTTCGTTAACGCCTTGTTCGATGAAGGGTGATTATCGCGACGCAGCGTTAGATCAGGCACCAATGATTCAGTTCGACAACGTCAGTAAGCGCTACAGCTCTGGTCATGAAGCTCTCAATCGACTCAGCTTTCAGGTTCGGCGAGACGAAATGGTGTTTTTGACCGGTCATTCCGGCGCGGGGAAAAGCACCCTTTTGAAGCTGATTATGCTGATGGAGAGGCCAAGTGCCGGACAGGTGCTGGTGAACGGTCAGAATCTTAAAAAGTTGGGCCGCCGCCAGATTCCTTATCACCGACGTCGGGTAGGCGTGGTGTTCCAGAATCATCAACTGCTATTTGACCGCACGGTTTTCGATAACGTTGCCCTGCCCCTGCTGATTGCGGGTTATCATCCCCGCGACGTCGGTCGGCGGGTGCGCGCCGCGCTGGACAAGGTCGGTTTGCTAAAAAGGGAAAAGCAGAGCCCGATAAATCTGTCCGGCGGCGAGCAGCAGCGCGTGGGCATTGCCCGTGCGGTGGTAAACAAGCCTTTGGTTCTGCTGGCGGATGAGCCCACCGGAAATCTCGATCCTGAGCTTTCAGCGGAAATCATGCTTTTGTTCAAGCAGTTCAATCAGGTGGGCGTTACAGTGCTGATTGCAACCCATGACCTGGCGCTCGTTGCTCGCATGCCCAACCGTATGATGGCCTTGCGCGATGGTCAACTTGTGCCCGGTCATGAGCAATCCGGGGTGGCCCTTGGCTAAGACTGTAAGTCAGCGGACGTCCCGCCGTGAGAGCGGCGCAGTGCAACGTAAATCGAGAGTGTCTGATCGATTGGGTGCCTGGCGCTCGCATCATCGATTGGTGGCAAGCCAGAGCCTGCAGCGCCTGCTCACCCACCCGCTGGCGAGTATCTTGACGTGGATGGTGATTGGCATTGCGTTGGCGTTGCCAGCTTCGCTATTTATCGCATTGGACAATCTGCAGCAGTTGACCGGAGGTTGGGATAGTGCGGCGCGAATCTCGGTCTATTTGCATGATTCGGTAAGCGAGAGTGCAGGGCGGCGACTTGGCGAAAAGCTGCTCGAGAAACCCGAAATTAGTGATTTTTCGTATATCAGCAAGGCCGAGGCGCTTGCGGAATTTTCGACGCTGTCTGGCTTTGGGTCGGTGATTGATGAATTGCCTGACAATCCATTGCCCGCGGTGGTGCTATTACAGCCTGCGCTTGGGCTTGGTTCGGCGGAGGCCCTGGAAGTGCTGGTACGGGAGGTTCAGCAGCTTCCTGAAGTGGAATTGGCGCAAATGGATGTGCAATGGGTGCAGCGGCTCTATCGCCTTATGGAACTCGGCAAGCGAGTGACCTTGGCATTGGCTGCACTGTTGGGCCTTGGGGTATTGCTGGTGACAGGAAACACCATTCGCCTTGCCATTGAGAGCCGTCGCGAGGAAATTGAGGTGGTGAAGCTGGTCGGCGGAACAGACGCCTACGTGCGGCGCCCATTTATATATACCGGGGTCTGGTATGGTTTTGGGGGTGGCATTGTCGCCTGGTTCCTGCTGCTGGGCCTGGTGGCCTGGCTCGATGGAGCCGTGGCTGGCCTCGTCGGATTGTACGACAGTCAATTCGAATTGCATGGTCTCGGTGTCGCGGGCAGCGCCCTGCTGTTGCTGGCAGGGGTGTTACTGGGCCTTGGTGGCTCCTGGTTGGCAGTGAGCCGGCACCTTGGGGCAATACAGCCACAGTAAACCAATATATTTTGTGCGGGAAAGGAACTATTCCGCAGTTAGCACTCTAATAAAACGAGTGCTAAAATAGCGGCTACAGTGAAAAAGGGGTTTTATTGTATGAAGAGCGAATTACAGCCGGTTACCATGATGGTTCCAGGTGGTAATGTTAATGCCTACATTCAGACCGTGAATACGGTGCCAGTGCTTTCTGTCGAGGAAGAGCAGGAATTGGCCCGGCGCTTGTATTACCAGCAGGATCTTGAGGCGGCCAGGCAGTTGGTTCTTAGCCATCTGCGATTCGTCGTGCATGTGGCGCGAAGTTATACCGGTTACGGGCTGCCACTGGCAGATTTAATCCAGGAAGGCAACGTGGGGTTAATGAAGGCGGTGAAGCGCTTTAACCCGGAAAAAGGAGTGCGTCTGGTGTCGTTTGCCGTACACTGGATCAAAGCTGAAATGCACGAATTTATTCTGCGCAACTGGCGTATCGTTAAAGTCGCCACAACCAAGGCGCAACGCAAATTGTTCTTCAACCTGCGAGGGCAGAAAAAGACTCTCAATTGGCTCTCTAGCGCTGAGGCCGAAGCAGTGGCCGAAGATCTGGGTGTCGATGTGGTGGAAGTTCGGCGCATGGAGGGTCGGCTCAGCACCTACGACACTCCCTACGATGGTGCCGTCGATGCTGACGACAGCGCCAGTTTCGTAGCCCCGGTCAATTATCTTGAGGATCACAGTGCTGACCCCGCGCGGCAACTGGAAACGTCCGAGTGGCAGCAAAACAATGAACAAAATCTGCATTCAGCGATTGCGGAACTGGATGATCGATCCAGGGATATATTGGCCAGCCGTTGGTTGGCGGAGAAAAAGGCTACCTTACACCAGCTGGCGGATAAATACGGTGTATCCGCCGAACGCATACGCCAACTCGAGCAAAATGCGATGAAAAAAATGAAGGCCAGTATGCAAGCGTAGTAGGGTAAAAGCCCAGCAGGAAAGCCGCTGCATTTAGCGGCTTTTTTGTTTTTGGGTCGGACACGTCGCGGCTACTACCGATTTTTGTCGTGTCCAGCTGGCCGGGCTGGCAGCGCATGCCGGGGTGGTTTAGAGCGCTACAACATTATTATCAGGCAGTCGGGGAACATTTCGTTGGCTAAATACTTTCTGGTGATTGCTGCTTTTTCGGGCCTTTCAAGTGTGGCGTTGGGTGCCTTTGGTGCCCACGCTCTCAAGGGCAAGCTTGCGCCCGATCTCATGGCGGTCTATCAAACCGCAGTGCAGTACCATTTTTACCACACCCTGTCCTTACTAGCCGTCGCCATGTTGCTGCTGCAGTTTCCCAGGCACTCGGTATTGGCTGCCAGTGGCGGCTGTTTTACCGTCGGTCTGGTGTTGTTTTGCGGGAGTCTTTATGCCCTGGCGTTTTCCGGCGTGCGCTGGTTGGGCGCTATCACTCCCCTCGGGGGTTTGGCATTTATGCTCGGCTGGTTGGCGCTGGCCTGGTTTGGCATCAAGCAGGCGAGTTAGCTATGCATGGGGAGTCGACCAAGCAGCGCCGACCAATTCGAAGCTTTGTGGTACGCCCTGGCCGAATGACCGAGGGTCAACGCAACGCCATTGATCGCAGCTGGCCAGAGCTTGGGTTAACCGTTGCCGACGGCCCTTTGGACCTGGCCCGGGTTTTCAGGAGACAAGCGGACACCGTGCTGGAAATCGGTTTTGGCATGGGGGCGTCTTTGGCAGCTATGGCCGCCACTCATCCGGAACTGAACTATATCGGTATCGAGGTCCATCCCCCCGGGGTGGGTAGCTTGTTATTGAGCTGTGAAGAGCGCGGAATCGAAAACATCCGGATCTATCGCGAAGACGCGGTGGAAGTTCTCAAACACTGCATCAAAACTGCGAGCCTGAGTGGCGTACAACTTTATTTTCCCGATCCATGGCCAAAAAAACGGCACCATAAGCGACGCATTGTCCAGCCAGGCTTTGTCACCCTGGTGGGGGAAAAATTGGCTCAGGGCGGCTTTCTCCATATGGCCACTGATTGGCAGAACTACGCCGAATATATGTTGGAAGTTATGGCTGGCCAGCCTGAATTTGTTAACAGCGCAGGGGTGGGTAAGTTCGCTGAAAAACCACAGTGGCGGCCAACAACCAAGTTCGAGTTGCGTGGTGAGCGCCTCGGGCATGGTGTATGGGATCTTCTGTTCCACAAGCGCTAGTGGCGGAGACGGGGCGGCTGGTTGAATGTGGTGCAGCCTGCAGCTGGCAATATCCTCTGCAGCTTCAAAGTATAAACGCCTGTAACACTGAATCAAGATATCGACTTCCGGCAGCGGTTGTGCAGAGGCGATCCGGTTCTTTCCGCAGTAGCCCACCTTGGCGAAGCTGCTTTAATCCAGGCTCAATGGCTGACAGCTGCAATCCTGTCCGCTGAAAATAATAACTGGCAGGAACGCCCTGCGACAGACGCAAGGCGTTCATCATAAACTCAAGGGGCAGCTGCGCCGGTTCCAATGTCCGTTTCCCTGCTGTGCGGCAATGGCCCTTGGCCATGTAGTCTGAGGGTACCCGGGTTTTCCATTTACGCTCAATCCGGTTGCTGATGATGCTGCTGATTTTACTGTGGGCACCTGCGCCAATACCGATATAGTCTCCAAACTGCCAGTAGTTGCGATTGTGTCTCGATTGCTGGTTCGGGCGTGCATAGGCTGATATTTCGTATCTTTGGTAGCCCGCTTGCTGGAGCGCGGCCCGGCCACTGGTTTCGATAGATTCCAGGGCCAGCTCCGGCGGCAGTCGCGGTGGCCGCTTGTGGAATTCGGTATTGGGCTCAAGGGTCAGCTCGTACCAGGAAATATGCTCGGGCTGCAGCCCAAAGGCTGTCTGCAGGTCAGCTTCTGCTTGGGATGCGCTTTGCCCCGGCAGCCCATACATTAAGTCCAGGTTGATGACCCCGAAGCCGGCGTTGCGCGCGGCCTTGAAGGCCCGCATCGCGTCATCAGCAGTATGGATACGGCCCAAGGCCCGCAGTTGTCGGTCATCAAAACTTTGCACCCCAATCGAAATGCGGTTTACCCCGGCATTGTGAAAGCCGGCAAAGTGTTGCGCGTCGATCGCGCCGGGATTGGCTTCAAGTGTAATTTCAATGTTCTTTTGCCACCCGATCTGCTTCTCGGTGGCCTCCAGTAGTGTATTTATCGCCGCAGGTGACAACAGGCTTGGTGTGCCGCCGCCAATAAAAATCGATGCGAGCTTGCGCCGCTGCACGCTGGTTTGCTCCTGCTTAAGATCCGCCAGCAAGGCTGCAATGTAGTCTCGCTCGGGTAAGATGCCGGGCGCGGTATGAGAGTTGAAATCACAATACGGGCACTTGCGAATACACCAGGGCACGTGGATATAAAGGCTTAGTGGCGGCAGCTGCTGGAGTTGGATAGCACCTGCGCTCACTGCTTGATTGTATTCGCGAGTGGGCCAAGCTGTGCCATCAGGCCCGCCATGGCCTTGGCCCGATGACTGATTTGGCTTTTTAGCTCAGGACTCAATTCGGCAGCGCTACAATGGTATTGTGGCACCCAAAACAACGGGTCATAGCCAAAGCCGTTACTACCCCGGGGCGCCCGCAGGATTCGCCCTTCAAGGCTGCCCTGAAAGATGAGTGGACAGGGATCCTCGTCGTGGCGCATGAAGACCAGGGCACAGTAATAGCGGGCACCGCGCCGGGCCTCTTCTATTCCATCCAGCTCGGCAAGCAGCTTTTCGTTATTACTCTGGTCTGTTGCTCCCGCCCCGCTGTAGCGGGCGGAATATATCCCCGGCTGACCCTTGAGGATATCCACCTCCAGGCCTGAGTCATCTGCCAGCGCTGGCAAATTCGTATGTTTGCAGGCATTGCGCGCCTTAATGATGGCATTTTCAACAAATGTGAGTCCGATTTCATCAGCTTCCGGGACGTTCAATTGTTGCTGCAGAACTACTTTGAGCGCAGCTGGCGCCAGCAAGTGATCAAACTCCTCGAGTTTGCCTTTGTTGCCACTGGCCAATACGATCTTTTGCATTCTCGGTTACTGCTCGGGAGAAACCCGCTTGTTGAATTTCACTGAAATCGGCGGCTTGTCAGGGTCCGGCTGCACTTTCAGGTCGAAGTAAAACACCGCTTCGCTGCTGGCCCGGATCTCCGCCACGTAGTAAACCGCATCCTTTTCGCGGATCTCGCGGAACTCGATTGGCATGGTGTGGATGAGGTCTGAATGGGTACCACTTACCCGGGCCGACTGCGTGCGACTTTCGGCGCCGCTACCGTGGGTCACCGAAACATTGAGCACCAAGCGGTCTTTGGCGCGCGTAATGTTATAACTGGAAGCAATATTCGGTTGCAGGAAACTGGATGGGAAGAGGCTGTGATAAACGGTGTAAGCGCCGGATTTGCTCTCGAATTGTTGCTGTGCCCGGGCGCTGGTGCCCGCCAGCAGGCTCGACAGCAACATCATGAGTAAAATGGGAAGCATTCGGATGGTAATCACGGTTTCGCCTACCTCGTTATACGGTAAATGGCAGTGAAGCCAAACAGGTTCGGCCACTTTCGGGCGCTGCCAGTCGATTCGCCCAGAGCGTTAAGAAAACGCCGATTAATGATATCAATGTTCTTGTCGCAGCACAGTTGCTCGAAATCCCTGATCGTACAAAAATGAATATTAGGCGTGTCGTACCATTGGTAAGGCAGGAACTTTGATACCGGCATCCTACCCCGTGTCGCCAGATAGTAGCGGCACCGCCAATGACCAAAATTCGGAAAGACCACGATTCCTGCTTTACCTATGCGTAACATTTCATCGATGACAAGGTGAGGAAAGTGTACAGCTTGCAGGGTTTGTGTCATTACCACTGTATCAAAGCTTTGGTCAGTAAAATTGGCCAACCCCTTATCGAGATCCTGCTCCACCACATTGATTCCACCCGCAATGCAGCGTGAAATGGCATGGGGATCAATCTCGATACCGTATCCCTGCACCGCCTTGTCATCGATCAGTTGGCGCAGCAGGGTTCCGTCACCGCAGCCGAGATCGAGCACCCGCTCACCTGGCTTGATCCAGGCCTGGACTAATTCGGGAGGTAAGCGCATTAGTACTGTCCCCCAAGGTCGCGGTGAATACGGCTCATGTAGTTAGCGAAAATCTCCTGGTAGCGTGCATTGGGCAAGAGAAAGGCGTCGTGGCCCATATTGGAATCTATCTCTGCATAGCTAACCGACTTGTGGGCTGCGAGCAGCGCGTCGACGATTTCCCGCGAGCGCTGCGGTGGAAAGCGCCAGTCGGTGGAAAAGGAAAGAACCAGAAATCGGCATTGAGCCAGGCTGAAGGCAGCGGCCGGATCATCCCCATACTCGCGGGCGAGATCAAAATAGTCCAGCGCCCGGGTCATCAGGATGTAGGTATTTGCGTCGAAGCTGGTTGAAAAGCGCTCACCCTGGTAACGCAGGTAACTCTGAACCTGAAATTCAATGTCCGATTCCTGGCCGAGGGCGAAGCTGCCCCTGCGCAACTCGCGGCCGAATTTTTCTCCCATTAAATCATTGGACAGGTAGGTGATGTGTCCAATCATGCGCGCCAATGCGAGTCCATCGAGGGGAACGCTTTTCCGGCTCAGGTAGTTGCCGTCATTGAAGTCGGGGTCGGACGTTATGGCGCGTCTGGCGACTTCGTTGAAGGCCAGGTTTTGCGCGCTCAATTTGAGTGCGCTTGCAATCGTAATACAGTGGCCGATGCGCTCGGGATATTCCAGCGCCCAGCGCATTGCCTGCATGCCTCCCAGGCTGCCACCAATGACAGCAGCGAAGCGCTGAATTCCCAGGGCATCGGCAAGTTTTGCCTGACTGTTGACCCAGTCACGCACTCGCAAAAGGGGAAACTGCGCTCCCCAGCTTTGTCCCGTTGCCGGGTTGATCGAGCGTGGGCCGGTTGAGCCAGCGCAGCCACCCAGATTGTTGGGGCTGATGACAAAAAACCTGCGCGTGTCGATAGGCTTGCCGGGGCCTATATACAGGTCCCACCATCCAGGCTTGGCATCCACTTCGTCGTGATACCCGGCGGCGTGATGGTCGCCAGACAACGCATGGCATATCAGCACCGCATTGGAGCGCTCCTGGTTGAGCTCACCATAGGTCTCAAAGACGATTTCGTAACTATCTAATCGTCGTCCCGATGCAAGTGTCAGTGGCTCGCTAAAACACTGCCTTTGGGGTGTTACCAGGCCCACCGAATCAGTTGGAGGAGTAAAAGGCATCAATGGTTTTCACTGTAAGTTTAACTGAGCAGGCAGTCTAATCAGGCTGTTTGCGTGAAACAAGTTCAATGACCGCTTTGTCCACTAGCGGGTATTTTCGTTGCGAGGTCGCCTGGCGCCGAAGTTTTGGTTACAGCTTGTGACCGTGACTCAAGCAGGCACTGCTGTGGCAAATTCGTGGGTACGTGGATGCGGATATCCTTGTGCCGGCTGCTCGACCCCCGGACTATGGTCACCGCAGAGCGGGATACCGCGAATGCGTCGGCGATGAATGCAATGAGCTGCCTGTTCGCCTTGCCCTCAACTGGCGTCGCCTTGAGCCTGATCTTAAGACGCTCGGCCTGGAGTCCGCAAAATTCATCGGCTCGTGCATTCGTCTGGACTTTGCATCGTAACACCAGCGCCTGGCCCTGCCAGAAAAAGTGCTTCACATTACCAGCAATAGGTTGCCTGGCAAGCCAGTCGCAATAGCAGCGTGATTAAGCAAAATAGTAAATACGTTGATAAGGATAAACACCAGGATCGGCGACAGGTCGAGGCCACCCATAGGCGGCAGTATTTTTCGCACAGGAGCCATTACCGGCTCGTTGATCTGGTTTAGCAATGCCAGGGCAGGATGGTTGCTGCCTGGCGCTATCCAGCTAAAAATGATGGCGACCAGGATAGAAAAGAAGTAGATCTTGACGATGGTGGCAGCAATTCCGATCAGGCTCCATACCAGGGCATTGACCGGATGAGGCATCACTCCGCCCAGGAGCAAGTAGAGCAGGTTGATGATGATAAACTGGATAATCAGTGCGAGTACGAGCGTTGCGAGGTCAAGCCCGCCAAAGCCCGGTATGACGCGTCGCAATGGTCGCACCAGCGGGTCAGTGGCCCGCACCACAAACTGGCTTATCGGATTGTAGAAGTCTGCCCGCGCTACCTGCAACAGTAGCCGCAGTAATACAACGATCAGGTAAAGACTCATGATCGTGTTGATCAGGTACGCGCCAATATCGATCATTGCGCCCATGTTTGTCTCCGATAGTATTTGTGCCCGCAACGACGGACAGCTTAAAGGCGTGTTGAAGGGCTGTCTATGATTGCAGCGCTGCCGTCACAGGGCCCGCGGCAATGATACTGCCATCCCGGACTGGCGTGCCAGGTATTGGGCCAGGCTCTCAATCCGATTTATCGGTGCCCAGCTCCCGGGCCAACTCAACCGAACGCTGCGCACATCTGCCCATGGCGTCGGTGAAT
>JAHEGP010000260.1 GCA_024645065.1 Cellvibrionales bacterium
CACTGCCGGTCATCGTCATCTGGGTGTTTGACTCGGCGGCCTTGGCGATACCGAAGTCGGCCAGCACATAGGTACCGTTGTCGCGGATGAGGATATTGCTGGGTTTGATATCCCGATGGACATAGCCCTTGCTGTGGGCATAGTCCAGGGCGTGGGTGATCTGCAGCATCACGTCATAGACTTTGTCTACCTGCAGCGGTTCGTGGATAACGTCGTGGAGGTCGCCATTGCCGATGTATTCCATGGCCAAATAGTTGACCCCATCGAGGGAGTCAACATCGTAGACCTGCACGATATGGGGATGCGTTAGCTGGGCCGAAATCCTCGCTTCGCGCTTGAAGCGCTCGTTAAAGGTGGGGTCGTTATTGAGCGACGGGTCCATCACTTTAATGGCGACGTCCCGGTCGAGGTTGATGTGGCGAGCGCGGTAGACAGTAGCCATCCCACCGACACCCAGGGTTTCGTGAACTTCGTATCCAGGAATGGCAATGTCAGTCATGGTGGCTCGCAATTCAGGGTTGAAGGTTACAAATGCTATTGCCTGGGCAATTCCAACCGCCACGGGGTGCATTTTGTGGCTGGGCTGCACAACGTTTGCTGTAGGCAGGTTACCAGAAATTGGTGGCGCGGTAACAAGCATTTGCAGTATTCACAGGAGTTTGGCAGCCGGGCTTTATAGCTGATGCCATGCAGCGTCGTGCTTTCGAGGAGTAGCAGCCAATATTCATACTTATGGCTGAATTAAACGTGGTGGAATTGGGGCAAGCTATTGAGCAGGTCGTCGAGGATCGAAAAGACGTCCCTGCGAGATCAGAATTAATCGCCTCCTGGGCGCGCTACTGTAGACAAACTGAGGAAATTGTAATGGCAATTTACATGAAGCTGACACTGGGCAAGGAAATCAAGGGTGATGTCACCGCGGAGGGCTTTAAAGATTGGATAGGCCTGCATTCGTGGCAATATGGCAGCGGGAGGGCCGTCTCCATGAATGTTGGCGCGGGGGCAAACCGTGAGGCCAGTATGCCCAGCTTATCGGAAATGAGTATATCCAAATCCATGGACTCTTCCTCGGGCGTGCTGGCCCAGAAAGCGCTGGCAGGAGTTGAATCGGGAACTGCGGAAATAGCGCTTGTCAGGACCGGTTCCAAGGGGCAGGCAGAAAGAGTCGCGACATTCAAGCTTGAAGGGGTTGTGATATCCGGTTACTCGGTGAGCGCCGGCGAAGGCGGTGCGCCAAGCGAGAGCTTGTCACTGAGTTATACCAAGCTGGAAGGCGACTTCGTCGGTTCCGATCCAGAGCACAAGAATGGCAAAGAGATGAAGTTTTCCTATGACTTGGCGACAGCCAAGCTCAGTTAAGGGATTTTTTGCGCGGTGAAGGCCAGGGAGGACTTCTCTGCGCATGCCCAAAAAATAAAGACAAAGAAAGATTTGGGGGCAACGCAGTTCAGGTTGCCAGCTAATTAGGCTGCTGACTTAACGAAGAAGCGAGACGAGCTTGAACTCCAACGAAAAGCGACTAATCCAGCTTCACAGCGGTGCGCTCAGCGGCAAGGATATGGTGGCGGTCTCGCTGTCGGGTAGCGAGGCGATTTCAGAACTGTTTTCCTTTGTTGTCGAATTGTCAACTAGTAATGCCAATATCGATGCAGCTACTGTCCTCGGTGAGGAAACCACGCTGCTGGTCAAAGCGCTGTTGGGCAGCGGCGAGGATCGCTATATCCACGGCCATATCGCCGAGTTTACCAATCTGGGTATGGATGCGGGTGGCGATGTGCGTTACCGGGCTCTAATCGTGCCGCGCCTGTGGTTTTCGGGTTTAGCCACACAGATCAAAACCCATTGCTATGAGGGCAAAAAGCTGCAGGATATCTACAAGGCCCTGCTGACGGATGCGGAAATAGAGTTCAAAGTGCTGGCCAGCGATGCGTCCCCGGCGCTGAATTATTTCCAGCTTCAATACAATCAATCTGACCTGGATTTTATCCTCCGCTTCCTCGCCGATGCGGGGGTGAGCTTTTACTTCGAGCACTCGAAGACCGGGCATAATATGGTGTTGGTCAATAGTGCCACCATGTACACCAAGAAACCGGACAAATTACGCTTTTCAGCATCGGGAGTTGCCTATGCCGGCGGCGAAACCGTGCTTGGATGGCGGCAACAATACCAGTGCTTTACGCCCGGTGTGACGCATCTTGACTACGACAACAAAAAAATGGAAAAAGTCTCGGGGAAGGATAAATTCAAATCCAGGATCAAGCAGATGCAGGCGCGGGAAGCGAACATCTATGCTACGGGATTTGCCAATATTGACCCTGCCAAACAGGGCATGCCGGCTCTGGCGGCAGAGCATGCCAAGGCCCAGGCGAGGGTTTCTTTGCGCAGGGGACAGGGCCAGTATTGTCGCATCAATACCGGCAGCAACTGCGTTAGCCTCTACGCCGGCAATATGATTGAACTCGAAGATACGCCACCGGGCGGTGGCAAAAATTTTATTGTTACCCGCATACATCATGCGGCCAGCTCGGGTTTTGATACCGGTATCGACTACAGCAACGACTTTGAGTGTATTCCGGGTGACGCTGAAATAGCCCCTGAAGCACCGCCGCCACAAGCCATCTACGGAAATCTTGCCGCGACGGTGGTGGAGTCGGAGTACGATGTGGCCTCGCCAAACAGAAGCTACGGCATGGTAAAGGTGGCATTCCCCTGGGATCCTGAAACCAAAAGCCATTGGCTGCAGGTGGCACAGATATTCGGCAGCGGTGGCAAGGAAAGTGGCGCCTGGTTTTTACCGCAAAAGGGCGACGATGTGTTGGTGAGCTTTCTCGGCGGTGATACCCGGCGCCCGGTGATTGTTGGTGTGATGCACAATGGTAAGGACAAGGGTCCGAAATTCACTAATGGCGACGGCGACTTTACCCGCATCGGCATTAAAACGCCGGTAGGGCACGAATTGAGTTTTTGCGACAGTGGCGGTAAGAAGGTCAAGAAAGAGGTATACCTCGAATCGGCCGGAAATTTCGATCGCTACGTGGTAGAAAATGAGACGGTCAAAATCGACAAGGATAATGACGTCGATATTAAAGGTGATCAAAAGCAAAAAATCGGCAAAGGCCAGGATGTCGATATTAAAGCCGATCAAAAAGTGAAAGTAGGTCAAAAAATTACCATCGAGGCCGGTACTTCCATTGAGCTCAAGGTGGGAAGCAACAAGATCACCATCGACAACAGCGGCGTGAAAATCGAGGGCTTGAACGTTGAGGCCAAAGCGAAAATGGAAGCCAAAATTGAAGGCTTGAATGTCACCGCCAGCGCCAAGGTTAATGCCAAAATAGACGGTACCATGTCGGAACTGAGCGGAAAGGCCATGACCACGGTGAAGGGTGCCATGGTAATGATCAACTAACGACGCGAGCCCTTGCGACGGGTACACCCGGGACGACACGGCATACAAGGAGATTCAGGTGACTGTTGCACAGACATCATCTCAGCAAACAGCAAACGATCTCTACCAACTGATCGACTTTTCTACTGCGGCGCTGTCGACGATCGACCGGCAACAGCCCGTCGCCGAGAATATCAGCAAGTTGTGTGCAACATATTGCTTTCACGACGCTGTGCTATTGCTCGCGCATTCACTGCCAAAAAGAGAGGCAGTGTGGTGGGCCTGCCAATGCGCCCGTTCCACGCAGCCAAAGGAAGCGCCGCAACGCGAGCGCGCAGCCATAGACCTTGCCGAAAACTGGGCACTGAAGCCGAATAATGACAAGCGACTCAAAGCCTTGGCAGAGGGAGAAGCGATAGGCTCGTATGCCACCGCAGGTATGGTCACACTCGCCACTGGTTGGTCTGCGGGAAATATCTCCAGTGATCAGAGTATCGAGGTCCCACCACCACCGCACCTATCTGCCGTGGCTGTGGCGGCGGCGGTTACGCTTGCGGCGGCAGCGGAGCCTGAGCAGATGGACGCGCACTACCAACGCTTTATCCAGGATGGGTTAAAGATTATTGCGAGCGCAGCATAGTGCTTTTGCGCTATATAGAAAATGTTAGATAGCAGGAGCCCCAAGCAATGCCTCCAGCCGCCAGGATAACCGATATGCATGTTTGCCCCATGGTCACGCCGGGTGTGCCGCCTATCCCCCATGTTGGCGGGCCCATACTGCCGCCCGGCACACCCACCGTATTGATT
>JAHEGP010000059.1 GCA_024645065.1 Cellvibrionales bacterium
CGCCGCTGCCTGGACAGATTGGGGTCGTAACGCATGTGCGCTGCTACAGCCAAATCATGGCGCCGGTCTCGAAGCGGTGACACAGCAGCGGGTTGTGCGGATACATTCTTATTTTGTAGTACTGCAAGCCTGACAGCTGTGGCATCAGGTCGAGGCCGAACTGGAGCCCGTCACCTTCCTGTTCGCAGGCCACCAGACGCGCTGTCTGGGCGATGCTGAACTCTGAATCGCCGGTGGCCTGCCCGACCAGGCACTCCATTACCACGTCGCTGGCGGTCAGGCCGTTGAGGTGCGCCCGCACCCGCAGCGGCAATGATTCACCATGATGGGCATGGGACGGGGGCGCATTCTCGAGCTGTACCGTGACCCCGGGCCAGCAGTCCCGCACTTTCTTTTTCCATTCGGCGAGCTTGCGGGCGTTTTCTCCGTAATCCGCCAGCATCAGCCGCCGCTGTTCCTGCGCAGGGTGATAGAATCTGGTGACGTAATCCCTCAGCATGCGGTGGGAGTTAAAGCGCGGCAGGATGGAAATCATCGACGCTTTCGACATCTTTACCCAGCCCTTCGAGTAGCCGCGACCATCGCGGTCGTAGTAGAGGGGAATAACCTGGTGCTCGAGGATTTCCAGCAGATCCTGCGCTTCCTCCCGATTGCGGTAGTCCAGCTCGTGGCCGGTGCCCCGCGGCACGATGGCCCAGCCATTTTCCCGGTTGTAGCCTTCACCCCACCAGCCGTCCAGCACGCTGAGGTTGATGACGCCGTTGATGGCTGCCTTCTGGCCTGATGTGCCACTGGCCTCAAGGGGGTATTCCGGGGTGTTGAGCCATACATCGACGCCGGACACCAGCTTGCGGGCCAATGCCATGTCGTAACCTTCCAGCAGGATGATCTTGCCGATGAACTCCGGGCGCAGCGAGAATTCGTGAATGACCCGAATGAGGTGCTGACCGGGTTCGTCATTGGGATGCGCCTTGCCGGCGAACACGATAACGACAGGGCGTTTGGGATCATTCAGCAGCGCCGCCAGGCGCTGCGGGTCGGAGAACAACAAGGTGGCGCGTTTGTAGGTCGCAAAGCGGCGGGCAAAGCCCAGCACCAGGGCATCGGAGTCCGGGTCGGATATGGCATTGAGCACCTGCAGGATATGGGCATGGCTGCTGTGATTGCGAATACTCTGGTGCTTGATCCGCGAGCAGATGTCCTCGAGCATTTGCTGCTTGATTGCCTTGTGCACGCTCCAGTATTGATGATCCGGGATATCGTTGATCCGGTTCCAGAATTCGATGTTCAGGAATTCGCTGCGCCAATCGTCGAAATGCAGGTCGAACAGGCTGACCCATTCCCGCGACAAAAAGGTTTGTACGTGCACGCCGTTGGTGACGTAGTCGATCGGGTTTTCGTCCTGGGGAATCTGCGGCCACAGCGCCGCTTCCATGGATGACGCCACCGAGCCATGAATCCGGCTGACCCCATTGCGAAACCGTGAGCCCCTGATAGCCAGCACGGTCATGTTGAATCCGTCGTTGCTGTGCGGTGCCAATCCCAGCTGATAGAGGTTGTCAAAACCGATACCCAGGTCATGGGCATAGGCCTCGAAATAGGTGCTGACCAGCTCCCTGGAAAAAATATCGTGCCCCGCTGGAACCGGAGTGTGGGTGGTAAATACTGTGCCCGCCGCGACCAGTTCAAGCGCGCTCTCGAAATAAAGCCCGCGCTGCACGTGGTTGCGACAGCGCTCAAGAATCTGGAAAGCAGAGTGCCCTTCGTTGATATGCCAAACGCTCGGGGTTTTGCCCATCAGGCGCAGGGCACGGGTGCCACCAATGCCCAGGACAATCTCCTGCATGATGCGGGTCTCTGAGCCGCCGCCATAGAGCTGGTGGGTTATGCTGCGATCGTGCTCGTTGTTCTGCGGCAGGTCGGTGTCGAGCAGCACCAGAGAAATATGGCCAGCCTGGGCCTGCCACACCTTGATCGCGACCTGCCGCCCCGGGAACTCGATCTCCAGCTCCAGGGCTTGTCCCTCGGAGTCCAGGGCAGGGACGATGGGCAGGTCCTGAACACCACAGTGGGTATAGCTGGCAAGCTGGTTACCCTGTTCGTCGATGGTCTGGTTGAAATAGCCCTTTTGGTACAGCAAGCCGACGCCGATAAACGGAATTCCCAGGTCACTGGCGGCTTTGCAGTGGTCGCCAGCGAGTATCCCGAGGCCACCGGAGTAAATGGGAAAGCTCTCGTGCATACCGAATTCAGCGCAAAAGTACGCGACCAGGTCTTTCTCCGGGTCGAACAGTGCCGCCATCTCAGGGTTCATCCGCCCGACATGGTAGGAGTCGTAGCCGATGATAACGCGGCGGTACTCTTCCATGTAAGCGCGATCCTGCACCGCCTCATCCAGCGCCTGCTGCGAGATGCGCCGCATAAACACCTTGGGGTTGTGGCTGCAGTGCTCCCAGAGGTCGTTGTCGAGGCGGTGGAAAAGGCTGCGCACCCTTCGATCCCAGCTGTAAAGCAGATCGTTTGCAAGCCCCTCAAGCCGTTGCAGTGCAGCGGGTATGCGGGGCCGAACTTCGAGGGTAAAACGGGTAGCTTGGGTCATGGCTTTATGCTTCACAATACTGGGAATGGCGGTGAAAAGCCGGGGAAACGGTGGTGAAAACCATAGCATTTCCCCGCCTGGAGCTGGTTATTGTTACCCCCGCGAGGCCCGGGTGCAACCTGAATTTATTTCCGGGTATCGCTGCTTGATTGGTGTCACCCCGGATGCCGCGGCACGGGTCAAGGGCAACAGCGTTTGGCCAGCGCCCGGCCCCGGCAAGCCACCCCCAAAGCCCCCTCGGGGCTGCTTACCCATTGATCAGGGGTGCTCCCGATTTCGTTCGCTCAGTACCAGCGCATGCTGGTACAGTTGCTGGTAGGCGAGCGCACTGCGCTGCCACGACCAATCCTGGCTCATGCCCCGGCGCTGCAATTGTTGCCAGGTGTCACGGTGCCGGTAACATTCGATGGCCCGATGCGTGGCATACAGTATGCCGCCGACGTCAGGGTGATCAAAGCTGAAACCGTTGGCGCTGCCATCGTCCAGGGTGGCAGGATTGCAGTCGACAACGGTATCGGCGAGGCCACCGCAGCGATGCACAACAGGCACCGTGCCATAGCGCAGGCTGTACATCTGATTCAGGCCGCAGGGCTCGAAGCGAGAAGGCATGACAAAAATATCGGCCCCGGCTTCTATCCGGTGGGACAGGATTTCATCGTAGCCGGCGACGACTGCGACGTCGCCAGGATACTGCTGTGCCAATCGTGACAGACGCTGTTCCAGTTGCTTCTCGCCGCTACCAAGAATAATGAACTGCGCGCCTGCCGCGACCAGTTCCGGAATTGCCGCCAGCAACAAATCGATACCTTTTTGCTCCACCAGGCGGCCAACAAAACCCAGCAGCGGGTGGTCGCCGCTGGCATTTAGCCCGTATTGCTGGCGCAGCGCAGCCTTGTTTACCCGCTTGTCGGGGAGGGTTTGCCGGTCGTAGTTTTTAACCAGCAGCGGGTCGGTGGCGGGATCCCACACTCCGGTATCGATGCCATTGAGAATGCCGGACAATACTTCGCTGCGATAGCGCAGCAGCCCATCCAGGCCGTAGCCAAACTCCGCGGTCTGGATCTCATTGGCATAGCTTGGGCTGACCGTGTTGATGCGGTCGGCGAGCAACAGCCCGCCTTTGATAAACGACATCTGGCCGTGGAACTCGATACCATCGGGGTCGAACAATTGCCTGGGCAACTGCAGATCGGTAAAGCACTGGTAACTGAAGATCCCCTGGTAAGCCAGGTTGTGCAGGGTGAAAACACTGGCCGGGGGGGCATTTTCCAGGCTGAGCAATGCCGGTACCAGGCCGGTTTGCCAGTCGTTGCAATGGACAATACCGGGCCGCCATTGCAGGCCAGCCCGGTCCATGGCCAACTCGACACCCACCCGGCACAAGAGGGCAAAGCGGCGGTGATTATCACTCCACGGCTGGCCGGTTTCATCGAGATAGGGATTGCCGGGTCGGCCGAACAGTGGCGGGCAATCAATGAGCCAGTGACAGACCTTGCTGTGCGGCAGTACAGTTTCAATCAGCTTGAGTGGATAGCCAGCAACCTCCAGCTGGCAGAGTTCGAATGCAACGCCACTGCGCGCTTTTTCCAATGCGGCCGGGTAGCCGGGTAGCAGCACCCGCACATCATAGCCCTGTTCAGCAAGGGCTGCGGGCAAACTGGCGGCAACGTCGCCGAGGCCCCCGGTTTTACAGAATGGGATGGCCTCGCTGGCAATAAATAACAGGCTGTGCATAACAGAACGAACCCCTAGAGCTTGAGTATGATGCCACCCAGGGGCGGCAGCGTTAGTACGATGGATTGCTTCTGCCCCATCCACGCTCCGTCGTCGCTGGCTACGGGCAGGCCATTGCCGAGATTGCTGCCGCCGTAAAAATGCGAGTCGGAGTTGAACAGCTCCCGGTAGGTGCCCGCCGCTGGCACCCCGATGCGGTAGTCGAAGCGTGGCTGCGGGGTGAAGTTCAGAACCACGACGGTATACTCATCGCCATCGCGTCGTAGGTAGCTGATTACCGACTGGGTTGAGTCATGGCAGTCGATCCACTCGAATCCATTGGCATCAAAGCAGTGCCGGTAGAGGGAGCCCTCGCTGCGATACAGCTTGTTGAGATCGCATACCAACTGCTGGACCCCCCGGTGTAATGGCTGCTCCAGCAAGTCCCAGTCGAGCGTCCGATTGCTCGACCACTCCCGCAACTGGGCCAGCTCGTTACCCATAAACAGTAGCTTGGTGCCGGGGTAGGTGAACAGGTAAGTGTAGAGCAGGCGTAGATTGGCAAATCGCTGCCATTCATCTCCCGGCATCTTTTCAAGCATCGACCGTTTGCCGTGAACGACTTCATCGTGGGAGAAGGGCAGGGCGAAATTTTCGCTGAACGCGTACATCAGGCCAAAGGTGAGTTTGTCGTGATGGTACTTGCGAAAGATCGGGTCGAGTTGCATATAGGCCAGGCTGTCGTTCATCCAGCCCATATTCCATTTCATTGAGAAGCCCAGCCCCCCCAGCCACACCGGCCCGGTCACCTGGGGCCAGGCGGTCGATTCCTCGGCAATGGTCAAGGTGCCGGGGTGCTCGCCGTGGGTGAGGCTGTTCAGCTCCCGCAGAAAAGCGACTGCCTCCAGGTTTTCGCGGCCACCGTACTTATTCGGGGTCCACTCGCCTTGCTTGCGCGAATAGTCGAGATAGATCATCGACGCCACGGCATCCACGCGCAGACCGTCGAGGTGGAATTCCTGCAACCAGAAATTGGCGCTGGCCAACAGGAAGTTCGACACCTCACGGCGGCCATAGTCGTAGATCAGCGTACCCCAGTCGTGGTGCTCCCCGCGCTGGGGGTCGGCGTGCTCGTACAGGGTGGTGCCATCGAAGCGAGCCAGCGCATGGTCGTCCCGGGGAAAGTGCGCTGGCACCCAGTCCAGCAGGACGCCGATACCTTGCTGGTGGCAGTAGTCGACCAGGTAACGAAAATCATCCGGCGTGCCGAAGCGCGAACTGGGAGCAAAGTATCCGGTGGTCTGGTAGCCCCAGGAGTCATCCAGGGGATGCTCGGTAACAGGCAATAGCTCGATGTGGGTGAAGCCGAGCTGGCGCACATGATCAACCAGGCGATGCGCCAATTCCCGGTAATTGAGAAAGCCATCGGCCGGGTCGCGTTGCCAGGAACCGAGATGGACTTCGTAGACCGACATGGCGCTGTGCAGCCAGTCGCGCTCCCGTCGCTGCTCCACCCAGGCCTGGTCCTGCCATCGGTAGCTGTCAGCCGCGGCGATTACCGATGCGGTTTGGGGCCTCAATTCCGCCTGGCGCGCATAGGGATCTGCCTTGCAGTGTATCGTTCCATGCTGGCGATTGCGCAGTTCAAACTTGTACAGGGCGCCCGCGCCAACCCCCGGGATGAAGAGCTCCCAAACGCCACTATTGCCGCGCACCCTCATGGGGTGGCAGCGACCGTCCCAGGCGTTGAAATCGGCTACCACGCTAACCCGCTCGGCATTGGGTGCCCAGGTGGCGAACAGGGTACCCTCGACCCCATCGATGCACTTGGGGTTTGCGCCCAAAAAGCGGTAGATGTGCCAGTGCTTGCCCTCGCCGAACAGGTGCAGGTCAAAATCGCGCAACTGCGGGGAAAAACTGTAGGGGTCGCACTGCATGTGTTCGTTGCCCTCATGGTCCAGCCAGCGGAGCAGGTAATGCTCTTCCAGGGCTAGTGACGTAACGTCGAGGGTAAACAGGCCGCTGGCGTATCGCTGCAGCGCGATCTCCCGGTCTGGCGCTAGCTTGAGCGCCGCATGCTTGGCATGGGGGAGGAATGCACGCAGCTCGGTTTTGCTGCCCTTGCGATGCAAGCCAAGCACAGAGAATGGGTCGTGCAGACAGCCATCGAACAGTTGCTGCCAGGTGCTCGGAATGTTTTTTGCCATGTGGGTAGTTGACCTTGTGCCAGGTTACAGGAAACGTGCATAAGCCGGGACCCGGGCGCGCCGGCGATAACTGGCAAGGCTGAAAGGCGAGCTGGGCATTGAATTGGTGGTGCTTGCCTTTAAGCCGTTTCACGAAATGGTAAAGTATCGGCATGATAATACAAGGCTAATCGGAATAGGGGTGGTAACTGCCTGGTCCCGGGGCAATAAATAATAAAAGAGGCGAAAACGGCGGGGTCTGCAGCTTTTGGCAACAACAGTTTGGCAACAACAGTTTGGCAACAACAGTTTGGCAACAACAGTTTGGCAACAACATTTTGGTAACAACATTTTTGCAACAACAGTTTGCTTACCAGAGCCCCTGATTCGGTTTTAGTATGGGTTTCAACGAGCTCAGGGCAGGGCATCGGAGCGGCAAATACTGGATTGGGCCCTTTACCAAGGTGCTGAAAAGCCCACCAAAGTCAGCTGAGTCGTGCCAGCCAGGCAACCAGGTCGTCCATATAGGCATTGAAATCGGCGCTGGGCCCTTCGGAGCAGGCGAAGCCGTGGGCCGCATTGTTGAAATGCCGGTATTGCACCGAAACGCCGGATGCACGCAATTTTTCTGCATAGGCGATTCCCTCGTCGCGCAATGGGTCGAATTCGGCAGTGATCAGGAAGGTCGGCGGCAACGACGCCAGATTGCTCGCGTGCAACGGCATGGCGCGTTTTGCCGCGGAATCATTGGCGGAGCAGTCGCCAAGATAGGTGTCCCAGAACCAGGTCACGAGCTTGCTTGTCAGGCTTTGTCCTGTGGCTCTATGGGTATAGGATGGGTAATCTGCCTGATAGTGATCGACTACCGGATACTTGACGACTTCGCCGGCTAGCATTTTGCGCACGGTGTGGTTGGTATCCAGTTCCAGGCATACGCAGGTGGCAAGGTTGGCACCGGCGCTGTCACCGGCCATTACCAGTTGTTGATTGCATGGGCCCAATTTGTCGATGTGCGCAGCGATCCAGAGCGCGGCGTCTACGCTGTCGTCGTGGGCGGCGGGAAAGGGATGTTCGGGTGCCAGGCGATAGTCGACAGAAATTACTGTGCAACCACTTCGGTCGTTCAAAACCTGGCAGAAGGGTTGATGGGTATCGAGGTCACCAATGACCCAGCCGCCACCATGGAAGTAGATGATCAGTGGCCTGGTTGCGCCCTGGCTATTGGCATAGATACGCGCTTGAATCGGGCCCGCTCTGCCGGGAATCTCCAGCACATTGTATTTCGGCACCATGGCATCGCCTCGCCAACCCCAATTGCTGATGAAATGATAGAACTTTCGCAATACCCAGACTTTTGATTTCTGCCACATATCAGTGTGTCTCCCGGCTGCGCTGACGCGCGCCTGCCCATGAATACCCTGGCTACCGGTGCGACCGCCCGTTGCCAGATAGAAGTATCGGCATGATAATACACGGCTAATCGGAATAGGGGTGGTAACTGCTTGGTCCCGGGGCAATAATAGAAGAGGCGAAAACGGCGGGGTCTGCGGCTTTCAGCGATCAAGATGTGTGCTACTACCCATGGGATTGGGTTGGGAGAATCACCTGAATGAACAGCAATATTTCTGGACGTTTCGTCAGCCGCTTGACCCGGGATACGCTGGCGTTGATCCTGGCCGGCGGCAAGGGCTCGCGGCTTCATGACCTGACAACCTGGCGAGCGAAGCCGGCAGTGCCTTTCGGCGGTAAATATCGGATTATCGACTTTCCGCTATCCAACTGTGTCAATTCCGGTATTCGCCGGGTCGGCATCATGACCCAGTACAAAGCGCACTCCCTGATTCGCCATGTACAGCAGGGATGGGGTTTCCTGAGCGGAAATTTCGGCGAGTTCGTCGAATTGATCCCGGCCCAGCAGCGCACCCAGTCGTCCTGGTACCAGGGCACCGCCGATGCCATTTTGCAGAACCTCGATATCATTCGTCGTCATCGCCCCGCGTACGTTCTGATACTGGCGGGTGACCATATTTACAAAATGGATTATGGCAGCATGCTGGCGGCCCATGCCGAGCGCGGTGCCGATATCACGGTGGGTTGCATCGATGTCGGCCTGGAGGAGGCTTCAGCCTTCGGAGTCATGGCGGTAGATGAAGCCATGAATATCGTGGAGTTCGAAGAGAAGCCGAAAAACCCCCGGGCCATGCCGGGAAGGTCGGATCGGGCGCTGGCTTCGATGGGTATCTATGTCTTTAGCACCGAGGTGTTGTACCAGGAATTGACCCGGGAAGTTCACGCCACCAATTTCAGCCACGATTTCGGTCGCGATATCATTCCCGCGGCAATCGGCCAGCGCAAGGTCTGTGCGTTTCCTTTTCGCAACACCCAGGATGAAGGCCAGCGAGCCTACTGGCGGGATGTGGGCACCATAGACGCCTTCTGGGAAGCCAACCTGGAACTGATCGGTATCAGCCCGGAGCTCAATCTCTACGACAATGACTGGCCCATATGGACCTACCAGAAGCAGGTCCCGCCGGCCAAGTTCGTGTTCGATGACGATGGTCGTCGCGGGATGGCGGTTGACTCCATGGTTTCCGGCGGGTCGATAGTCTCGGGCTCTATCGTGCGTCACTCGCTGCTGTTTACCCAGGTGCGGGTGCATTCGTATTGTGAAATTGAAGATAGCGTGGTTTTCCCGGATGTCGATGTGGGAAGGAGCAGTAAAATCCGGCGTGCCATCATAGATCGCGGCTGCCAGATTCCAGCCGGAACCACGATTGGACACAATCTTGAAGATGACCGCCGCCGGTTTCATGTCACCGACAACGGTATCGTTTTGGTGACCGCTGAAATGCTGGGCCAGGAGTTTACCCATGTCGTCTGACATCCCGATGCCCGTGGTTTTTTGCTGGCACATGCACCAGCCTGAGTATCGCGATCTGCGCAGCGACGAGTTCCAGTTATCCTGGACCTACCTCCATGCGATGAAGGATTATGTCGATATGGCCGCGCATCTCGAACAACAGCCCGATGCGCGTGCGGTGGTGAATTTTGCGCCGGTGTTGTTGGACCAGATAGAGGATTACGTCAGCCAGCTCGATGGCTTTATCAACCACGGTGGTGCAATTCGGGATTCCCTGCTGTCGGCTTTGGCCGAGTCGACGCTTCCTGGGGACAATCAGCAGCGCACGGTTCTGATGGGAAAGTGCCTGCGGGTTAACAAGCAGCGAGTGATCGAGCGTTTTCCCGGTTATCAACGGCTCGCCTCCATGGCCGAGGCGCTGCAACGCAATCCCGATGCTGTCATGTACGCTGCCCAGCAGTTTTTTATCGACCTGGTGGTGTGGTACCACCTGGGCTGGCTGGCGGAGACAACCCGGCGCGAAAACGTCTCTGTGCAGCAGTTGCAGGACAAACAGTACGGCTATACTCCCCATGACCGGCGCTTGTTGTTGCGGCTGATCCATGATGAATTGCGCTCGATCATACCGCGCTACCGCAAGCTGCATGAGCAGGGCCGGGTCGAATTGGCAATGAGCCCCTACGCCCATCCCATGTTGCCGTTGCTGCTGGACATGGAGGTTGCCCGCGAGGCCTTGCCCGAAAGCCAGCTGCCGCTGCTGACCCACTATCCGGGAGGCGAGGAGCGCGCCAGGTGGCATTTGCAGACCGGGCTGGATACCTTCGAGCGCCACTTCGGTATGCGACCTTCCGGTTGCTGGCCCTCCGAGGGGGGCTTGAGCCAGGCGACTCTGGGCCTGCTTGCCGAGCAAGGTTTCCAGTGGTGTGCCAGCGGCCAGTCGGTGATCCAGAATAGCCTCAAGTGCAGCAGTGGCGAGGGGTCACACGAGGACGGCCATCCCTGTCGGCACCGAATCTACCGCTTTGGGGGAGCGGAGATCGACTGCTTTTTTCGCGACGACGGACTGTCTGACCTGATCGGCTTCAATTACGCCGAATGGCACTCCGATGATGCAGTCAACAACCTGGTGCACCACCTTACTGAAATAGCCCGTGCCTGCCCCGAGCGTCGCAACTGCGTCGTCGCCATCATTCTCGACGGCGAGAACGCCTGGGAGTACTACCCTGAAAATGCCTACCATTTTCTGAGTGCCATGTACCAGGCAATTTCCACGCACCCGGAATTGGTACTGACCACCTTCAGGGAGTTCCAGCGTCAACAGCCGCAGCGGGTGGAACTGCCCAGTGTGGTGGCCGGCAGCTGGGTGTACGGCACGTTCTCCACCTGGGTGGGTGATAGCGACAAAAACCGGGGTTGGGATATCCTCTCGGAAGCCAAGCAGCATTACGACGCCAGGCTCGCCAGCGCCAGCCTCGATCCCGACACCCTGAAGAAGGCCGAGTGGCAGCTGGCGGCCTGCGAGGGTTCGGATTGGTTCTGGTGGTTTGGCGATTACAATCCTGCCGAGGCTGTCAACGACTTTGAACGATTGTTTCGCCTGCATTTGTCGAACCTCTACCAGTTGCTTGGACTTGAGGCGCCGCCCTACCTGTCCGACTCTATCAGTCACGGTGGCGGTGCCACGGGCCGCAGCGGTGCGATGCGCCCGGGACAGCCATCTTGATCCCGGCTGTCACGGTGCTCGTCCCGGACGGACCTGAGGCCGTGTTGCCGGTGCCAGGGAGGCAGCTGTGACCAGCCGCCTGAGTCGATTGTTTGCACAGCGCGGGGCAGGGGTATTGCTGCATCCGAGCAGCCTGCCATCGTGTTTCAATAGTGGCGACATCGGAGCGGAAGCGCGCCACTTTATCGACTTCCTGGCCAGCTGTGGCTTCAGGCTTTGGCAAATGTTACCCATCGGGCCTACCCACAGTGATGGCTCGCCCTACCAACTGTTATCGGTTCACGCCGGCAATCCTGATTTGGTCGACCTGCATTGGTTGCGAGATCGGGGCTGGCTGCAGGATAGCGAGTTAAGCGACAGATCCAAGCGCGCTGCCCTGCGGTGTGCTGCTGGCCGCTTTGCCGCCGCTTGTGCCGCTCGCCCGGAGGAGTCGGCCGCGCTCAAGTTTCGCAGTTTTTGCCTGGCCAACAGTCACTGGCTCGATGACTATGCCCTGTTTGTCGCGTTGCGTGAAACCTCGGGCTGCCGGGCATGGCAGCAATGGCCGGTGGCGCTGCGCCAACGCCAGGCCGACGCCCTGGCCCTGGCATCCCAGGAGCATGCAGTAACGATAGCGGCAGTAAAATTTGAACAGTTCGTGTTTTTCGAGCAGTGGCAGGAGCTGCGTGAGCATGCGAAGCGCCAGGGGGTCGCATTGTTTGGCGATATGCCGATTTTCGTGCATCTCGACAGTGCCGATGTCTGGGCCAACCAGGAGGTATTTCGGCTCGGCGAGGACGGCCAGCCGCTGGTGGTAACCGGGGTGCCCCCCGATTATTTTTCTGCTGACGGCCAGCGTTGGGGCAACCCCCACTATGATTGGCAGCAAATGGAAACCGAGGGATTCGCCTGGTGGATACAGCGAGTCGCCTCCCAGCAAAAGCTGTTCGACCTGATCAGGGTCGATCATTTTCGAGGTTTCCAGGCCTGCTGGGAAATTCCCGTACAATCGGCCACCGCCATTGATGGCCAATGGGGGTTGGCGCCGGGCAAGCAGCTGTTTGAGGCGATTGGGGGAGCCTGCGGTGATGTGCCGTTCGTCGCTGAAAACCTGGGTATCATAACGCCCGAGGTGGAGGAGCTGCGCCATGCTTTCGGGCTCCCCGGAATGCTGATACTGCAGTTCGCTTTTGATGGCAGCCCCCTCAACCCCTATCTACCCCATAATCATCGGCTACTCGAGGTGGTTTACACCGGCACCCATGATAACGACACCAGCCTCGGGTGGTACCACAGTCTGGACCCTGCTACCCGCCGGCGTGTTTATCAATACTTCGGTAACCCCGCAGAGGAGATGCCCTGGTTGCTGATTCGCGTAGCGCTGGCCTCCGTCGCCGGTTTGGCGGTTTTACCGATGCAGGATTTGCTGGTGCTGGGTAGCGAGCATCGCATGAATGTACCCGGCACGACGACGGGTAACTGGCGCTGGCGTTTCAACTGGGGTGATATAAAGGCTGATCTACCGGGGCGGTTACATGCTTTGCTGGCACTGTATAACCGCTTGCCGGGTGATTCCGGCGTTGTTTGAGGCGCCGGCAAGCCGCAGCTAAGCTGGTTTACGGTCGTGCATCTGCGGCACGCGGCGAAGCGAGCCCCGCTGTTCTATGCTGATAAGCAGTACCCGTATCCCTGTAACGCCTCGAATTCGGTTAAAGCTTGATATAGCGCATGGATTCCTGGTGGCATCTATGGCACAAACAAAATATGGAAATGAGAGGAGTAGTGTATGGAGCGTCGTCAATCCAGGCGGGTGTCAGCAAGAGTCAAACTGATCGTTTTTCGGGGAGGTGTGCCGGTAGCGATTGGCCGGATCAGTAATACCAGTGATGTTGGCTTTTTCGTTGAAACCGAGTTTACCGATACCGCGCCGGAGCAATGGCTGGAAATTGAACTGCCATTGCGGGTGGGTTGCGAGCTGCGGCACTTTCGCTTTGATGCCAGGGTAGTACACCGCACGACTTCGGGTTTCGGTATGAGTATCGAGCAAAATGATGAGCAGGCTAAAAAAGCCTTGTTAATGCTGCTCTCCAACTGTCTGCTGGAGGAGCCGGTCGAGGGCAAGCTATTAAGCAGCGCCTGAATTGGGTCTGGAGAAGCGGTGGTGGTCCTCAGGCAAAGATGCCATGGACAAACCAGCGTTGCTGTCCAATGTCCAGGTAGATCCAGTAAAAGCCGCCGTTCTGGTGTTGTGCAATAAAGTAGTCGCGCTGCACCGGGTTATCCCACCAGCGTGCTTGAATTCGTTCCGGGCCGATGATCAACTGCAACTTGCCACGCCAATACAGGTTGTCGCCTTTTTGCCTGATGGGGCTTGGCTGTGCCAATAGCCAGGTGGGGCGGTCACCGCTGCGGCTGGCGCTGTCCTGCTGGCGCCGCATAGTGGCAGACAAGGCGGGGGCGCGGCGCCAGGCGAGTTCGGGAACATGCTCATCACAGGGCTCCAGGCTGTAGATTTGTGTACTTCCGAGCCGGGTGTTCAGGGTATCCAGCAGCAATTCCATCGACTGTTGTTGCTGGGTTCGCCATTCCTCGAACAGTACCGTGGTGATGGGTGCCGAGCGGCTGAAGCGATCGCTGCGCAGCGCCAGGCCGCTCACCGGGGCTGCCAGCTTGATCTGCTCCAGCCGGGTGCGGGTGAGGGCCACAAAGCGTTGCTTGTCATGGTGGGGGCGTGACAGGCGTATTGGCAGGAGCACGGGGTCCTTGTCCTGCTGTGCCAGGCGCCATTCGAAGCCGGGGCACTCGAGTTGACGGGAGAGTAAAAACCCCGACAGCTCATCGAGCAGTCGCTGCATCGGAAACAGCAGCGCTTCAGTGTGATGGAGCGGTTCCATAAAGTCCAGCTGCCGGCAAAAGCCCGATTCCGGCTCAATGGCGTGTTGCGGGTCGGGGGCATGGCCCTGTAACTGATCGAGATAGAGCAAAAAGTCGCGACCAAAGCGCCTGCCAAGGGCCTGACGGGGCAGCGGCAGAATATCGGCAAGTACCCTGAAGCCGGGTTTGTGCAGGCGGCACAATAATTTGTCGGCAAGGTCCAGCTGTTGCAGTGGTACCCCGGCGAGTACGGTATTGAGCTTATTCATGTCGAGCTGTTGCCGTTGCCGATCAAACCAGGGAGGTGTTGCACCTGGCTGGTCGCGAGCAACAAGCCAGGCGGCCTTGGGCGTGTGCGCCAGGCCAACAGCGT
>JAHEGP010000261.1 GCA_024645065.1 Cellvibrionales bacterium
GGTTATTGGCACCGGCGCATTGAATCCGTCGAAGGAAAAGCGCGAACACATGGTATGGGATGAAGACGGGTTGATTACGGTGACCGGTGGCAAACTGACCACATTTCGAATTATTGCCAACGATGCCCTGAAAGCAGCGGCCAACTACCTGCCGAACTTGCAGACTTCCAATCAGGCTGAACGGGTCTTTTCGGCGGTTTCGGAGTCGCGATCAATGACCCTGCTGCTGGGTGCCGATCAGCGGCGCCGCTTGCTGGGTCGTTACGGTCAGCAGATTGTCGCCTGGCTGGAACATGAAACCGCCGCCAATCTCGAGCGGGTGCCGGGTACCCATACCCTGTGGACCGAGTTGCGCTGGGCAGCGCGCTATGAGGCCGTTCGACATCTCGACGATCTGCTATTGCGTCGCACCCGAATCGGCTTGTTGGTCGCCCATGGCGGTGCCTTGTACCTGCCGCGGATTCGCAGCCTCTGCCAGCCCCTGTTGGGCTGGGACGACCTACGCTGGGAACAAGAGCAGGAACGCTATTTACGGGTGTGGCGCGACTGCTACAGCCTGCCCTCGCAACAACCGGCCCGGGACGAGACCTGGAAAAAATGCTAGCCAGGGAAATTGCGGCGAATACCGGGGACAAGCCGCTGATCCTGGCTATCGACAGTGGCACCCAGAGTATTCGCGCCCTGGTCTTCGATCTGCAGGGGCAATTGCTTGCCAAGAGCAAAATCGAGCTCCAACCCTATGTCTCGCCCCGGCCCGGCTGGGCCGAGCAGGACGTCGATTATTACTGGCACAACCTATGCCAGGCCTGCCAGCAGTTGTGGCCCATCCTGGGCGACGACAAACGACGCATTGCCGGTATGGCGCTGACCACCCAACGGGCGACCGTGGTCAATCTGGATGCCGGCGGCAATGCGCTGCGGCCCGCAATCAGCTGGCTCGACCAGCGTCGTTGCAGCAAGCTGCCGCCGATTGGTTATGGCTGGGATGGCCTGCTGAAGGCTTTGGGGCAGGCAAGTCTGGTGCACCACTTTCGCAGTCAGGCCGAGAGCAACTGGCTGCGCCAGCAGCAGCCGGATTTATGGCGCCAAACGGACCGGTTCCTGCTGTTGTCCGGTTTTCTGCACTATCGCCTGTGTGGCCAATATCGTGATTGTGTCGCTGCCCAGGTGGGTTATATCCCCTTCGATTACAAGCGCCAGCGCTGGGCTTCGCGTTGGAACTGGAAATGGCCCGCAACCGGCATCGCGCGGCGGCAGCTTCCACAATTGGTGCCTGCGGCGAGTCGGCTCGGTGAGGTCAGTGTGCCCGCGGCGCAGCAGACCGGTTTGCCCGCGGGCCTCCCCATCATTGCCGCTGGCGCCGACAAAGCCTGCGAAATCCTGGGTTCCGGTTGTCTTACCCCGGAAGTCGGAGCCCTAAGCTATGGCACCACCGCAACCATTAATACCACCAGCGATAAATACATCGAGCCGGTGCCGCGCCTGCCGGCGTACCCCTCGGCGGTGACGGGGTCCTATTGCACCGAGGTGCAGGTTTTTCGCGGCTTCTGGATGGTCAACTGGTTCAAGCAGCAGTTTGGCCTGCCGGAGTTGCTGCAGTCCGGTCGCGACGGTACGGCCGCCGAGGTGCTGTTTGATGAGCTGATAGCCGATATTCCGGCGGGCTCCATGGGGCTGGTGTTGCAACCCTACTGGACACCCGGGGTGAAGTTGCCCGGTCCGGAGGCGAAGGGAGCGATGATCGGCTTTGGCGATATTCATACGCGGGGACATATTTACCGGGCGATACTCGAGGGCCTTGCCTACGCCCTGCGGGAGGGGGCGGAGTTGATAGAAAAGCGCTCGGGACAGGCTATCAAGTTACTCAGGGTGTCTGGTGGGGGCTCGCAAAGTGATGCCATGCTGCAAATCACCGCCGACGTGTTTGGCCTGCGAGCCGAGCGCCCCCACACCTATGAAACCTCGGGCCTGGGCGCGGCGATCGATGCGGCGGTGGGGTTGGGTTACTACCCCGATTTCGCATCTGCGGTAGGGGAGATGGTGCATCGCGGTCGCAGCTTTGAGCCCGACCCGGAGGCCCACCGGCTCTACCAGCAACTTTATCGCCAGGTCTATCAACGCATGTACGGCCGCTTGTCGCCACTTTATCAGGCGATCAGGGCTATTACCGGCTATCCGGCTGACTGAGGTAGAGTCCTGAAGGTGCATGCGCCCCGTTGGCAGGGCAAGAAACAGGCCGCATCCCCCTTGGCTCGCGCACTTTCCGATAGCGAAACCCAAGTCACTCCATGCGCTGGATATATTTACCCACGATGATTGCGGTAACGATGCCCATGTACATTTGGCCGATAATCCCGCTGAAGTATGCCAGCATCTTTGCCACCGACCCCAGCGGAGTAATATCGCCATAGCCGATCGTGGTAAAGGAAATCATCGTGAAATAGAGGATATTGCTGTAATCCATCTGGCTCGCGGGAACGCTGAATGCGTTGGGGTCAAATTCGAGCAGCAGCGCGAATATGAAGGAAATCAGGATCCCAATCATGAGGTAGGCTGCCACGCAGCCCAAAATAACGTTGCGGTCGACAATGCGGCTTTTCAGCAGGAATTGCACCACGCCCAAGACGATGTAAATGAAATACAGAACCATCAGGAACAGCGATAAAACCTTGATCACCTCAGAGTTAAAAAAGCTACCCACCCATCGCGACAGGATGAAAACGCCAGCCAGTGCGAGGATGAACTTACGTAGCTTGTTTTGACCGGATAACGTAGCAGCTGACGACAGCACCACCAGACTAAGTAACAGGTTCTCGACCAGCGCCTCTGCGCCATCCCTGAAAATATGGGTGCAGACCATAAACGTGATCAGCGCAAGAAACAGCAGGGGCAATCGTTTTGGCGAGAGGCTTTGCGGTGCTTTTAACATGCGAGGTTTTTTTAATTGGGCTTATCAATGAGCCTCGGGACAGTGTCCGTCATGGCCCGCCCGGAGATGGGAACACAAAACCTGCATCCTGGCAACAGAATCGTCAAGGAAGTGGCTGTTGCCGGGTTTGGACAGTCCAGCTGCCGGTTAGAGGCTTTCCAGCGCGCCGCGCTGGGCTGCGCGAAACAAATTCTCAAGATCCCTTGCTTGCAGCGGCTTTGCGTTGGTTGCAGTACAGGCATCCGCCATCGCCATATGGCCGATTTGCTCCGCCCGCTCATCATCGATGCCGATGTCGTCGAGGCTGTGGGGAATACCCAAGTCCTGGCGCAGTTGCAACACGGCGTTGATCATACTCGCGCTGCCGGGATTGGCGATATTCAGAACCCGGCATAAATGCACCATGCGCGGCTCGATAGCCCCGGCATTCTGGCGCAGCCCGTAGGGCAGCAATATCGCGTTGGCGAGACCGTGCTGGACATTGTAAAGCGCGCCCAGCTGATGGCTCACCGAATGGATCGATCCCAGGCCTTTCTGGAACGCGGTCGCTCCCATCGAGGCCGCCACCTGCATCTGTCCTCTTGCCTCGAGGTTGCTGCCATCGGCGTAGGCAAGGGGCAGATAGTGAAAGACCATGCGAATAGCCTCTATCGCAATGCCGTCGGCCATGGGGTGGAAGCCCGGTGCGCAATAGGCCTCCAGCGCGTGGACCAGGGCATCGATACCGGTCCAGGCAGTGATGCTGGGCGGCAGCTCGAGGCACAGCTCAGGGTCGCAGATAACAATGCCTGGCAACATGCGCGGATGAAAGATGATTTTTTTGCTGTGGGCCTGCTGGTCGAGGATCACCGCCGCGCGCCCCACCTCGGACCCGGTGCCGGCGGTTGTGGGGATCGCCACAACCGGGGCTATCGCCTCGCTGTCCGCCCGCTGCCAGTTGTTGCCCCTGTCCTCAAAATCCCACAGTGGCCGCCCCTGGCCCGCCACCAGCGCGATAGTCTTGGCGGCGTCAATGGCGGAGCCTCCCCCGAAGGCGATAACGCCATCGCAGTGTTGCTGCCGGTAGCGCTGGATCCCGGCCAATACGTTGGTGTCGGTGGGGTTGCCCTGGACTTCGCTAAAGAGGCAGTAGTCGACGGCGGCGGATCCCAGGTTTTCGCAGACTCTGCGGGTGATATCGAGCTTGACAAGGGCGTCATCGGTAACCAGTAGCGGCCGTTTGATACCCAGTTGCCGGCAGGCGCTTGCCAGCTCGGCAATCC
>JAHEGP010000262.1 GCA_024645065.1 Cellvibrionales bacterium
ATCGCTACAATAAGGCCCAATGACACGCCCGAAACCTGGAAAGTGGAGTGAACAATATGTCGGAGCTGGATCCCCGAACACCTGTGCTGGTGGGTATAGGAATCATAGAGCAACGCCAGGACGATCCAGGCCTGGCGCTTGAGCCGATTGCGCTGATGATTGATGCGGTGCACCGTGCGGGAGCCGATGCTGGCATCACTGCGCAACTTTCCACCATCGAGCGGGTGTTAGTGCCGCAGGGGCTCTGGTCATACGGCGATCCCGGGCGAATGATCGCCGACGCGATCGATGCAGCTGCTGCCCGCACGGTATACGCCAGGCTCGGGGTGATGCAGCAAACCTTGATCGACGATGCCTGCCTGGGAATTGCCGAAGGCGAATTTGAGTTGGCGTTGGTTGTGGGTGGTGAGGCAAGGTATCGTGGCCTCAAAGCCGAGACCGCCAATCACGCCACCCCCGACATCGTCATGGAACCCGAGGCGGAACTCTACCACGATGTCGAGATTGCCGCGCTGGGTCACATGCCGGTGGGTTACTACGCCGTCATGGAAAGCGCGTTTCGTGCCGCCAATGGTTGGTCCATAGAGCAACATCGTGATCGCCTTGCGGAGCTGTACAGCCGCTTTAGCGAGATCGCCGCTGCCAATCCCCATGCCTGGAAGCGCCAGGCGCTGCCCGCGGAGGCAATTCGTAATGCCTCGCCCGAGAATAAGATGCTGGCGTTTCCCTACACCAAACTTCACAACACCTCATGGAATGTCGATCAAGCTTCCGCGCTCTTGTTCTGCAGTGTCGAAAAAGCCCAGGCCCTGGGTATCCCTCGCAGCCAGTGGGTGTTTCCGCTGGCCAGCGCGGAATCCAATTACATGCTCAGCCTGGCGCAGAAGCGCGAACTGCACCGCTTGCCGGGCGCCCGAATAGCTGGCCAGCAGGCTTTGCGCCTGGCCGACCTGACAGTGGCTGAAATAGATTTTGTCGAGCTTTACAGTTGCTTTCCCATCGCCGTTGAAATGTACGCGGCGGAACTCGGCTTGCCGGATTCCATCGATTGGACGGTTACCGGCGGCATGCCTTTTGCCGGAGGCCCGCTCAACAATTTTGTGCTCCAGTCGACCGCACGTATGGTCGAAATGTTGCGCCAGGCACCCGGTAGCAATGCCCTGATCAGCTCGGTGTCGGGATTTATGACCAAGCAGTCCTTTGCTGTCTGGTCGAGTGCGGAGCCAGCTCGGGGGTTCCAGTTCGAAGATGTTACCGAGGCGGTGCGAGCCGAGTGGGCGCCCTGTGATGTTGTCGAGAGCTTTACCGGTGATGGCCGCATTCTTGGCTATACGGTCTTATACCTGGGTGGTAAGCCGCAGCGAGCGGTAGCGGTTCTGGAAACTGCAGAGGGCGCTCATACCGTGGTACTGAGTGAGGATCAGGCGACGATGGAAGCGATGCAGCGGGATGAGTACTGTGGCCGCATTGTCACCGTTGCGGCGAACCGTTTTACCCTGGACAGCGGCGGCCGGAGCTGAACGGGGCGCGGCGGGACTATGTCCCAGACGGCTGATGTTGCCATTGTTGGTGCCGGTGCGGCGGGCTTGATGTGCGCGCTGACGGCCGCCTGCAGGGGTCGAAAAGTCAGGCTTATCGACCATGCCAACAAGCCCGGGAAGAAAATCCTGATGTCCGGTGGTGGTCGCTGTAACTTCACCCACCTCGACACATCACCGTCGCACTTTTTGTCCGCCAACCCGCACTTTTGCATCTCGGCCCTCAAGCGCTTTACCCCCCGGCATTTTGTCGAGCTGGTCGAGCGCCACGGCATCGAGTACGTGGAGAAAGCGCCCGGGCAGCTGTTTTGCCGGGATAGCAGCAAAGACATCCTCCAGATGTTGTTGCAGGAGTGTGAATGGGCGGGTGTCAGGATCGATTTGAATACCGCGATAGAGGATGTGGCGATCCAGGGTGATGGAGTGCGCCTCACAACGAGCGCCGGTGGGTTGGACGCCGGGGCACTGGTGATTGCCAGTGGCGGGCTGTCGATTCCTACCATGGGCGCCACTGGCTTTGGCTATGCACTGGCGCAGCGGTTTGGCCTGCAGGTGCTCGCCACCCGGCCAGGGCTGGTTCCATTCACCGTGACGTCGCAGTTGCGCGAGCGCTGCATCGCCCTGGCCGGGCTGAGTTGTGAGGTACAGGTCAGCTGTCGTGGCCAGGATTTCCGGGAACCGCTGTTGTTCACCCACCGGGGCATGAGCGGGCCGGCCTTGTTGCAAATTTCCAACTATTGGGAGCCGGGTGAGACCCTGGTGATCAACTGGCTTCCCGACCTCGACGCCACGGCGTATTTGCAGGAACTGCGCGCAAGCAATCCGCGCCAAACGCTGGCCCAGGCGCTCGCATATCACCTGCCGAAGCGGCTGGCCGCCGCGCTTCCCGAGTGGCACGCCTGGCGAGGACCGTTACAGGCGTATTCGAACCCTGCCCTGCGCGGCGTTGGTGAACGGCTCAATCGCTTTTCCCTGGTGCCGGCCGGTACCGAAGGCTATCGCACCGCAGAGGTCACCCTCGGTGGCGTCGATACCCGCGCGCTGTCGTCCAGAACGTTTGCTGTCAGCGCTATACCGCAGCTGTTTTTTATCGGAGAGGTGCTTGATGTCACCGGTCAACTGGGGGGCTACAACTTCCAGTGGGCCTGGGCTTCCGGGCATGCAGCGGGTAATGCTGTGTAGCCAGCGCCGGTCAGAGCATATCCATCGGGACCACAAAGGCTGCAGGGCCTCACTATTCCAACCAGGCTCGTCAGGTATGTACCCGACCCGAACCTTGTTAAACTGGCTTCGACGCTCGCAACAATAACCAACAACAGTGTTTCACAGGGAGGCATCATGGCTATCCAGGCGCGGCGAATTGCAGTCATCAAGCTCAATGTCGCTTCGTTGGCAGCGGCGCTGCCGCTATTCACCGAGCAACTCGGCTTTGTTGCCGAAGCATTGGCGCCAGGCGGGTCCGGGGCCGGCAACACTATCGACACCACCGGTTCGGTGCAGTGCCGCGGCCAGATCGTTCACCGCCCCGGGGTCAGTGGCCACTGTGTGCTCGAATTGCTCGAGTGGCAGCGGCCTGCCGGCGAAGGGCCCGCTTACCCCAAACCGTGGCATACCGGCATTTCCCGTTTGGCGATCAAAGTGCCCGATGTCGATACTCTGCATGGGCAGCTGGTGGCCGCGGGTGCGAACTGTTTTGCGGGTCCGCTGACCGGAGCAGTCAGTGGCGAGCGTTTTTTCTGCTGCGCCAATAACGATGGCAGTATATTGCAATTCGTGCAGCAGGGTGGCCCGTCCGGCTTGCACTATGTCAACCTCAATTGCACTGACCTGTTGGCGTCAAGCCGATGGTATCAGCGGCTGCTGGGTTTCGAGGCAGAGTCGGACATTTGGGATGAAGCATTACCCGGCGAGGTATTTGGCGTCCAGGGTGTGGTTCATGTCCGCAGTCAGCGCCTTACCCTGCGTGATCGGGAAACCGATTGTATTATCCAGCTGCAACAATGGCAGGACCCCGGGACGGAAGGCCGGCCTTATCCTGACGCGCATCACCATGGCTTTAATCGGGTGGTGCTGGCGGTTGAGGATGTCGATGCCAGCTACCAGCAGCTCCTGCAGTACGGCGTCCCCTGCGAGCAAGCGCCGTTGACTGTGGGCATGGCACCCGTAGGCGGCGATTCGCGGGTTTTATTCTTCCATGATCCGGACGGCATTCGCCTGCAGCTAATAGAGGCGGTGCTGGCCTAGGCAGCACCGCCAGTGCCCCGCATCATTTTGCCTGCGCCAGGTTTTCTGATGTCCGCGCTGGTACCTGACTGGCGCCAAGGCGATCCGCCGTGTCAACCAATGTGGTCGGCAGGGAGGCGAGCTGCTCCCCGATTTGCAGATAAAGCGTCTTGAAATCTACCGTTGTTTGCACGCCGACGATATCCATATGGTCCCATTTGTACTTGGTGCCCATAAAGTACCAGCGACCGGGCTTGTAGGTCGGGGTTGCGTCCAGCTTTTCTACATTGATGACTTCCGTTTCGATACCCAGCTGCGGCCCTCGCATCGAGCGGCTATTGACCAAACCGTCATTGGGCCACCAGCTTTGATCGAGTATTGGCATGCCGGGGCCGGGGGTAA
>JAHEGP010000263.1 GCA_024645065.1 Cellvibrionales bacterium
TATAGTGTTGTGGCCCAACCGCCCGGCTGCCGCCGGATCGACGGGATTGCTGTTCGATCTTGATGGCACCCTGGTGGATAGTGCCCCGGACATCTCAGCCGCCCTGGATGCCACCTTGTTGCAGCTGCAGTTGTCACCCGTGGGCGAGGCGGCCGTACGGATGTGGATTGGCGATGGAGCCCAGATGCTGCTGCGCCGTGCCCTCGCTGCCGCCACCAGCTGCTTGCCGGAGCAAGTGCCGCGACCATTGTTACAGGCCGGTCTCGAGGCATTTTTTAGCCACTATCAGGCGTGCTGTTGTCAAGCGACGGTAGCCTACCCGGGGGTGGCCCAGGCTTTGGAGGGCTTGCGAGCGAGAGGCATTGCCATGGCCTGCGTGACCAACAAACCTGAGCGTTTCACCACCGCCTTGCTGCATTACCTGGGGTTGAACCACTACTTCCCCGTGGCTCTGGGCGGTGACTCGCTGCCCCGCAAGAAGCCCGACCCGGCCCCCCTGAGGGCAGCGGCACAGGGTCTGGGTGTCGCTCTGGCGGATTGCGTCATGGTGGGCGACTCCGGGACAGATGTCAGTGCCGCCCGCAATGCGGGCATTCCAGTGATTGCCGTTAGCTACGGTTATTCACGGGGTGTCGATGCCGCCGAGCTTGGCGCGGATGCCGTGGTCGATAACCTGCTTGAATTGCTGGCTTGATCGAGGCGGCTCTGGTCCCGGCGAGTCGCCACGGTTACAATTCGGCTTGCTATCGATTGCAGCCTTTTTTGGAGTAGCCAGTGTTTGTGCAACGCGGCATCGTGTTGACCCCGGCAGAGAGTTCCCGTCGCTGGACTTGTTGGCGAGGGTGAGACTCGATCGCGCAAAATAACTTTCGTTCACAGCGGTTTTCCCAGGATTACGCATGACCCCCGAACAATTCGAAGCCCTCGCCCGGCAGGGCTATAACCGCATTCCCGTTACCCTCGAAGTACTGGCCGACCTCGATACGCCTGTCAGTAGCTACCTCAAGTTGGCCCGAGGGCCCTACTCCTACCTGTTTGAGTCGGTAGAGCAGGGGGAGAAATGGGGTCGCTATTCGATCATCGGCCTGCCGTGCCGCACTGTGCTGCAAGTGCGAGGTCAGGAGATCACTGTACGCAGCAATGGTGAGGTGGTTGAGTCTCTGAAGAGCGACGACCCGCTGGCATTTATCGAGCAGTTCCAGGCTCGCTTTCGAGTGGCCTCCACGCCGAAACTGCCACTCTTCAATGGCGGGCTGGTTGGGTATTTTTCCTACGATACCGTGCGTTATGTCGAGCAGCGCCTTGCCGGGAGCTGCCCCCCTGACACCCTGGAAACACCGGATATTCTGCTAATGGTATCCGAAGACGTGCTGGTGTTTGACAACCTGTCAGGCATTTTAACCCTGGTCACTCTTGCCGATCCGGGCCAACCCGAAGCCCTGGCGGATGCCAAAGCGCGATTGTTACAGTTGGAACGGAAACTACCGATGACCGCCCCGAGTATGCCGGTTATTCTGGCGCCCGAGGAGGCGGTTTCCGACCATACCATAGGCGAGCAGGATTTCAGTTCCGGTTTTAGCCAGCAGAAATTCGAAGCGGCTGTCGAGCTGATCAAGGAATACGTATTGGCCGGCGATGTGATGCAGGTGGTGCCATCGCAGCGCCTGACCATTGATTTCGACGCTGAGCCGCTGAATCTCTATCGCGCTCTGCGGCGGTTTAATCCCTCGCCGTACATGTACTACCTCGATCTGGGCGACTTTCACATTGTGGGCTCTTCTCCCGAGATTCTCGCCCGGTTGGAGGATGGCAACGTTGCTGTGCGACCCCTGGCCGGGACCCGTAAACGCGGCCGAACCAGCGAGGAAGATCGTGCCCTGGAGCAGGAGTTGCTGGCCGATCCCAAGGAGGTCGCCGAGCACCTGATGCTGATCGACCTCGGGCGAAACGACGTCGGCCGTGTCGCAGAGATTGGCTCGGTCAAGGTCACCGACCAAATGGCGGTTGAGCGCTACTCCCATGTGATGCATATCGTCTCAAATGTCAGCGGCAGGCTGCGCCAGGGCATGACTGCCATAGATGTTCTGCGAGCCTCACTGCCCGCCGGCACCCTGAGCGGCGCCCCAAAAATACGGGCTATGGAGATCATTGACGAGGTTGAACCCGTGAAACGTGGGGTATACGGCGGCGCGATTGGTTATCTTGCCTGGAACGGCAATATGGATACCGCCATCGCTATTCGTACCGCTGTGATCAAGGATGGCCGGCTACATATTCAAGCGGGAGCCGGTATCGTGGCAGATTCGGTGCCGCGATCGGAGTGGGAGGAGACAATGAATAAGGCCAGGGCGATGTTTAACGCCGTGGCAATGGTGCAAAACAAACCCGAGTAGATTATCCCTGGAGCACGGTTAGCGCGATCGCTTATCCCGTAACAGCGATTGACCGCCGTGTGCTGATAGCGTTATACGAGAGCATAGCGCTGGCCAGCAATACCAGTGCTGCTGCCAGACTTAGACCCAGTAGCATCAGCAGTCCGCTGGCCAGCTTGCGTTTGAATTTATCGTGAGATTGCTGCAGGGCGCCTGGCATGAATAATCTCCAGCGTCGACCGGGGTGCTTCATCGACGGCGAGTTGGTTAAACGGTGGATTGCCAAAGCCGCTCGCCAGGGGTTCTGCGGGCGTCTTCTCACCAACAATGACGAAGGTGTAATACGCCAGGGCGATGTAGCCGATCAGAGCCAACATCAGGCCGGCATCGGCGAGCCAATCGACGCTGCCGGCCAACGGTTTTTCCCGCTTGCTGGTGGGGGGCTTCGACCCGCTTGGTGGTGGGGTGATCTGCATGAATAATTGGCCATCGGCTGGCTTGAAAGCTAAGGCTAAAAGTTAGCGATATCGCGCTGCCGTGTATGCAGGATTTGTGCTCAAAAACGCTGTGAACTAAGTCTGGAATGGAGAGTCGCGGGCGGCGGGCGGCGGTAGGGTCAATTGCCCGGTGTCAGTCGCTACGGAAGAAAGGGACCCTGTTAGACAAATCTCCCGCCATGATATCATTACCCTGATGTGCCGGGTGTCGCCTTCCAGGGAAACAGATTGAGGCACCGTCAGGCATTTTTTCTGAATCCACGGCTACGTTCTTATCAGCCCGAAAACCTGCCGCCAGGACAGTCTGACTTTGAATCTGGATTTTGTGCGCCAGCAAATAGGGCAATTTATTGCCGGCAGTCTCAAGCGGCAGCCGGGCGATTGGTGGCAGTCAACCGCCGCCTATCATAATGTTTAAAATCAGTAGGTTAAACCAACTATGTTGCTGATGATCGATAATTATGACTCGTTTACCTACAACGTGGTGCAATACCTGGGGGAGTTGGGGGCCGAGGTAAAAGTGTATCGCAACGATGAAATCAGCGTTGCTGAAATACGCCGCTTGCAACCGGAGCGTATCGTTATCTCCCCGGGTCCCTGCACACCCAATGAAGCGGGGATTTCCATGGCCGTCATCGAGGCTTTTGCCGGCGAGTTGCCGCTCCTGGGTATCTGCCTGGGGCACCAGAGCATAGGTCAGGTTTTTGGCGGCAGGGTGGTGCGTGCCCGCGAGGTGATGCACGGCAAGACCTCCTTGATCCATCACCGCGATGTCGGGGTCTTCGCCGGACTACCCCGGCCTTTTGAGGCGACCCGCTACCATTCCCTGGTGATCGAGCGGGAGTCACTGCCCGCTTGCCTGGAAATTACGGCCTGGACCGAGAAACCCGATGGAGGCATCGACGAAATCATGGGGGTTCGCCACCGTGAATTTAAGCTCGAAGGTGTGCAATTTCACCCGGAGTCGATTCTCACCCGATGTGGCCATGATCTACTGGCCAATTTCCTGAAACTTTAACAGCAGGGCGATTAGAACCCATGAACATTCAAGAGGCGATAGCCCAACTGATCGAGCGCCGCGATCTCGATCCGGCCACTATGACCAGCGTCATGCGACAGATTATGACCGGGCAGGCGACCGAGGCCCAGATAGGGGGCTTTTTGGTGGCATTGAGAATGAAGGGCGAAACTATCGATGAGATCGCCGCTGCGGCGCAGGTCATGCGAGAGTTGTCCAGTGGGGTTGATGTCAGTGGCGATCACCTGGTGGA
>JAHEGP010000060.1 GCA_024645065.1 Cellvibrionales bacterium
GCCGCAAGAGTATAGCAGCAATCGAACCCCGTAGCACAAGCACCGGGAGACTGCCGAGCCAGAATCCTCCCTGCGTTGCGATAGGCGCCAGCCCGAGTCATCTTGTTGTCCGCCATTGCCTCGGGCACAATCGACACTTCCGACAACTCGGCAATACTGACAGGAGCGCCTAGATGGAGTACTTGCATACCATGGTCAGGGTTCGCGATCTGGACCTTTCACTCGAGTTTTACTGCCAACAGCTGGGGCTGGTGGAAATCAATCGTTACGACAACGAAGCGGGCCGATTTACCCTGGTATTTCTCGCCGCTCCAGGAGACGCGGAGCGAGCCCGGGAAGAAAGCAGCCCCCTGCTGGAACTCACCTACAACTGGGACCCCGAAGACTACGGCGAAGGTCGTAACTTTGGCCACCTCGCTTTTCGTGTCGACAATATCTACGACAGCTGCCAGCGTCTTACCGATGCCGGGGTAACGATTAACCGGCCACCCCGCGATGGCCATATGGCATTTATCCGCTCACCCGACAATATTTCTATCGAACTGCTGCAAAAAGGCCCAGCGCTACCCCCGCAGGAACCGTGGCAGTCAATGTCCAACCAGGGCCATTGGTAACGACCAGGTATGTCGATAAGAGTCAAACAGCTACTGCTATTACTCGCGATTGCGCTGGTGCCGGTGGCGCTGTCTGGTTGGAATTCAATTCGCCAGCTCGACACTATGACCAACACGGTCGCGGACGCGACGCGGACCCAGATACGTGCGCGAGATCGTCAGTATTTGACGGAAAAGGTCGCTGATATTGGCAAACGGTTGCGACTCACCGCACAGGCGACCGCCAATTACCTGGAGCAGCAAAAGCAGTTAGTCGAACAGTCTCTGAACAACGATATGCCGCCTGAAGCAAGCCGGCAGCCGCTTTTTAGCGATGAAATTCCCGCATCGACCCTGGTGGAACCTGACCGATACCGCAATCTCGAGGCTGCTGCCCTCAAGTCGACCGCGATGCGCGTCGTACTGCGGCAACCCAGCTTCCTGTTGTCGCCCGGTGTCGAGAATACTGGCGCGGTCCAGCAGGCGGTTGCCAGACTGGCGCAGCTGGAAGAACAATGGATGGATATTTTCGAGCAAAGCTCTGACTACACCCTTTGGCACTACGTGGCGCTGGAGCAAGGTGTGGCTATGGTTTATCCGGGCCACGCTGCGTATCCCCCGGGTTACGACCCCCGTACCCGTCCCTGGTATCTTGCGGTCAAAGGCAGCGGTCATGCTACCTGGTTGCCCTCGACAATCGATGCATCGAGCCGCCAGGCCGTGCTCACGGCAGCGGCGCCGCTTTACTCCAGCGCGGGCAATTTTATTGGCGCAACTGCGATCGATCTTCCCCTGGGAGAACTGCTTCAATTCCACAGCACGACACAGCCCTGGCTCAACCGGGCGCAATTGATGCTGCTGCAAGTCGACAATGGCAATTCCCTCTCGATCATAGCGACGCGGGAACCGCTGCAGAAACAAGGGGATTGGGACGCCAGGCCACAGGCGCGGAGTTTTGATGGTATTACCGCTGGCACGCTCAACGAGCTTCGGGCTATGGGTCATGGCGATAGTCGATTGCTTGACGGGGTCATTCTGGACCAGCAGGAGTACCTGCTGGCGGTCACTGCGCTCAGTGACGCCGGCAACTCCTGGTTGGCGCTGGCTGCGCCTGCCGACGCCAGCGAAACAGCCGTTGCCCGGGCCCTGTCAGCCCTCGAAAACCAGCGGGCAACCACCCTGCGAGACTATGGACTGGGAGTCGCGCTGTTGGCCGGACTGGTCAGCATTATTGCCCTGTTGGCCGCGCGGCGCGTGACCGCCCCTCTTATAGCCATGAGCAACACCACCGAGGCGATAGCCGCCGGTGAACTCAACCAACGGCTGAGACTCGAGCGCAGTGATGAATTGGGTGATTTGTCCAAAAGTATCGACCATATGGCCGATAGCATTCAGCAATTAATGCAAGACCAGGAAGACGCCTATCGCAACATGGTTACCACGCTGACCCGGGCGCTGGAGAAAAAGGATTCCTACACCGCGGCCCATTCCGGCCGGGTCGCACGCTATTCGCTGAAAATTGGCGAGCACATCGGTCTCGACCCGCAAACCCTGGAAAAACTGCGCTTCGGGGCGATTACCCATGACCTGGGCAAAATCGGTATCGCTGATAAGGTATTGAATAAACCGGCGTCACTCGACGACGAAGAGTATGAAATCATGCGCCAGCATCCAAACTTCTCGAAAACCATCATGAAACCTTTGGTGCGATTCAGAGAGTACGCAGAAATTGCCGGCAGTCATCACGAGCACTGGGACGGCAGTGGCTACCCCGATGGCCTGAAGGGTGAGGAAATCCCACTGCTGGCACGCATTGTCGCCATTGCAGATGCCTGGGACGCCATGACCGGCGACCGCATCTACCGTAAAGGTATGCCTGTAGAAAAAGCCATAGCAATACTTGACCGGGAAAAGGACGCTGGCCAATTCGACCCCAAACTGATCCGGGTATTTATCGATCTCGTGCGCCATGAATACAACCTGGTATAAAAACGTCCGCCGCGACTCACCGCAATGGGCGCCACTATGACACAAGCTCCCCGCAAGGCCCTGATCACTGGCGCATCTTCCGGCCTTGGAGCCGAGTTTGCGCTGCAAATGGCCAGCCGCTGTGACCAAATAATCGTGACAGGCCGGCACCAGACTGCGCTTGATGAATTGGCAGAAAAGCTGCGGCAGCGAGGGCTGGAATGCAGTGTTGTTGTGGCAGACCTGGCCACTACCATCGGCATGGCACGACTGGTAGAGACCATTCGCCAACAGGGTCCTCTGGACTACCTCATCAACCATGGGTGCTGTTCCAGCGATGGCCATTATCTTGCACAGCATCCCGCCTCCCAGCATGCGATGGTGAGCCTGCATATCAATGCGACCATGCAGTTGACTCTCGCTGCACTGGGAGGCATGACTGCGCGCGGCAGAGGCAGGATTATCAATGTGTCTTCGCTGGCGGCCTTCTTGCCCGCGGCTTCGCTTGCCGTTTACAGCGGCACCGCGGCCTTCCTCAACAATTTTTCCGAGGCATTGCAGCGGGAAGTGAAATCCCACGGGGTCAAAATCCAGTGCCTGTGTCCCGGCTATACCGCTAAAGAATTGCAGAACACTGGATACCTGGCCGATGTGGAAGCATCCCGTATCCCGGACGAATACGGGATCACGGCCCCCGAGCTTGTGCAGCAGAGCCTTGCGGCATTGCACCGCGATGACAGCCCGGTGGTGTTTATTGCCGGCGAGGTTAACCGCATCCTCGCAAGAAAGGCGCTGCAAAAACAGTTGGACCGAAGCTGATTACTGCCATTTACGGGCTGATTCCAGTCGAGACCGACTGGCCCTTTTACAGCGTGGGAATCCGAAGGCTACAATGGGGCCATCCCCGAATATTGAGGACATTACCATGGCAACGGGCGTGAAAGAGTTGGTCGCCGCCGCTGAAAGGGAAATAGAAACCGTGACAGTGGCAGAGGCCCTGGCGGAGCACGGCAATCCGGATGTCGTGTTCATTGATTTGAGGGACATTCGAGAGATCTGGCGCGAGGGCAAAATTCCCGGCGCTGTGCACGTGCCAAGAGGAATGCTCGAATTCTGGCTGGACAGCGAGAGCCCCTATTATCGCAGCGATATTTTTGCGCGCCGAGCGCGGTTTATCTTTTACTGTAACCTTGGCTGGCGCTCGGCCCTTGGCACCCAGGCCGCACAGGCTATGGGCCTGGCCAATGCCTGCCATATTGGTGGAGGTTTTACCCGCTGGGCAGAACAGGGCGGCGCCGTAGAACCCGTGGAAAAACGGTAATTATTATGAACGATTCCCCCATCATCAGAAGCCTGCAGGACCTGAAACTTCACCTTGGCGAATTCTCCGCCGATGACCTGCGCGGGGCTTTCGAGCGGCACATCGATCCTGCCAGCGGAGTCGAATACCGAGGCCTATTTGCCGCCGGTCATAGTGAGGAACCGCTGGTCGAGGTGCCCGACGCCGAATTCAAGCGGGTTGATCCGCATCCCTACGCCGAAGTTGGCGCCCCCTACAACAGCCGTTCACCTTTCTACATTCGCCAGAGTGTGTTACCGCGCTTGCAACTGGCACAGAACGTGCTCAGGTCACAGCGGCCCGGCTGGTCCATCCAGATATATGACGCATGGCGCCCATTGCCGGTGCAACGCTACATGGTGGAACATGAGTTCGAGAGGCTGAAGAGCCTGGATGGCCTCGATAAAGAGGATATCGACGCCGACACCGAGCAGCGTCTTTGGCGCAAGGTTTTCAGTGTCTGGGCTCGCCCGTCTGATGACCCTCAACTGCCCCCGCCTCACACCACGGGGGCCGCACTGGATATCACCTTGCTGGATAACCACGGCAACCCCGCAGACATGGGTTCCAGCATCGACTGCTTTGGCGAGGCATCGCTTCCAGCCCATTTCGCCAACAGCCCTGTCGAGACCGGCCAGCGTGCCCATGACAACCGCGTTTTACTGGCTGAGGTGATGACCATGGCGGGCTTCCAGCGGCACCCCTTCGAATGGTGGCACTTTTCTTTCGGCGACCAACTGTGGGCACTGATGAGCTGGCTGGACACCCCCATGGTTTACCAGACACCACTGTACGGCAGGGTTGACTGAAGGAATGGTCTCATTGGGCTGCAGCAGGAAGGCACTGCCTCTTTCAGGGCCACCACTGGAACGGTTGCTGCTGCCCTGAATACAAGGGCACCCCTGCTGAATCGCGTCAGTGGGCGGGCGTCTTTACTCTTTGTCGCGGCGCAAAACCCGCCGTAATATTCGCTTGTCACGCTGACTGAGGCGATCGCGACCGGCATAGATGAGATAAAAGCGCAAGCGCTCACTACGACGCAGGTGACGGCGCCCCATCTTGTCGAGGTGGGTCAGGTCCTTGACGATTCGAAACGATAAAAATGGCCAACTCCAGCGCCGCCCCGCGGGACAATCGAAAAAATACACTACCAGTTGCGGCTCCAGTGTCAGGAGGATATTACGCCAATTGAGGTCGTTATGGGTAAAACCGAGGTCGTGCAAGCGCCTCAGGGGACCCGCCAGACCATAACACAGTTGCCTGAACCAGGCTCGGTCGTGAAGGCAAGGGTTGCCGCTGTCCGCCAACGCCTCCAGATCCATCGCATATTCGACCTCGGCGGTTATTAATACGCCCTCGCGAAATACTCCCCTGTCTCGGCTTTCGCCATAGGCCACCGGCAGTGGGGTGGGTATCTCCAGCTGACGAAAAAACAACAGATTGTCCCACTCGCTGCGAACCTTGGCCTTGGCCAGCAGATCTCTCACACCGGGGCGAGTGACCTGGTATTTTTTTACGAAGTAACGCCGTCCAGCAATGTCAACAACATCGACGCGCACATTACTATGGTCTGCACCACTCACCCGATGGCCGCTGAGGGCAAGGGCACTGCCAAGATCAGGTACAGCAGCGGCAAAGCCGGCATTTAACTCAGGCTGGTGAAGGTGCCAATATTGCCCCATTGCAGTTCCGTCAGTTCAGCGCGGTTGTATACGGCTCCAAATGAGGCCCCTATCCGCTTCTTCTTCTCGACTTTTCAATCAGTTCGTAGGCAGCGGTGATTTCCTGGACTTTCTCAGTCGCCAATTGAAGCATGTCTTCCGGCACCCCCTCGGCAATCAACTTATCAGGATGATGCTCGCTTATCAGCTTGCGATACGCACGCTTCAATTCACGGTCGCTCGCGCTCGGCTCTATACCGAGCGCTTTATAAGCCTCCCCCAGCATATCGGCGCTGCTGCGGGCACCCGTGCCAGAGCCGGCAAAGCCGAACTGGGCATGATACATCTGCAACAATTGCTCAAAGGCCCCCGGGCTGACACCCAGCCAACCCGCTATCGACTCCAGGCTGCGCCGCTCGGCGGCATGAAAATCTCCGTCGGCAAAGGCAATATGAAACAGGTATTCCAGCAGTATCTGCTGCAACTGACGGTAATGACCACAGCGCGACTGGAATCGAATCATGGTCTCATCAACCGCAAATGTACTGGCGGCCCCCTCCTTGAAAAGCCCTATGGCTTCCCGTCGATGCTCGTCGGTGAGGCCCATCTGGCTCATGAAACTTTCGGCTTGTGCTATTTCTTCCTCACTGATGCGCCCGTCGGCCTTGGCCAGGTGGCCCATCAGCCGAAATACGGTTTCGTAGAATACCCGCTGGACCTGTTGCCGCTGCTGCTGAGGCGGATGCCTCGCCACATCGACCATGCCCTTATCAAAAAAATGCCCCGCCAGCATGCCAAGCAAAGCCCCGATTGGACCCATCATCAGCATGCCCAGAAAAAAGCCTATCGTTTTACCTAACCACATAACACATAACCCTGGTTAAAATTCTAACTGCCACGGCAGCGAACAACTGTTTGAAAATAGAGCTCTTGCAGCGGGCGCGTTACCTGCCGCCGGGATAAGCCTGGCATTGTAGAACATGCTCGTTGTTGCGGCCCGCCCAAACCAAATAAGTATCACCGCTGGGCCTGGATTTTCTTTGGTCACTGGGCAGCGCAGGTCAGGCTGCCGACCTCAAGACCCTGCAAGCTTTCAAAGCCAGGGATTTGTTATTGTCCAAACTTGACACCACGAGTCTGCACCCACTGCTGGAATGCACCCATTCTAACCCTAGTTCGCCACTAAACACAGGCGGTAGCTCAGCCTTCCAGGGGCACGTAGCGCGCTCGGTTGCGGCCTTCCTGTTTAGCGCGATAGAGCGCCTGGTCGGCCCGGGTAATCAATTGTTGCGCAATGCCAGCGCTGTCCCCACCAGCAGCACCGGGCCGATGCCAGCAACTGTAACCCACCGAACAACTCAGGCGAAAGCTCTCGCCCTTGTCGTCATGCAGTGGCCTTGCAACGACTGCAAGGTTGATCCGCTCGGCAATTCCCTCAGCCTGAGTCTCATCGCAAGCAGGCAACAGTGCCACAAACTCTTCACCGCCATAGCGCGACAATATGTCTGTCGGCCGCAGCATTTCGCCGATACTCCCGGCAATCAGGGTTAAAACACGATCACCACAGGGATGACCATAGCGATCATTGACCCGCTTGAAATGATCAAGATCAACAAACATCGCCGTTAAAGGTAAATTTGAGCGCACGGCACGAGCGCATTCTTCGCGCAACGACTGCTCGAACCCGCGACGATTCAAGACCCCGGTCAGAGTGTCGACCAGGCTTTGCTGATGCAACAGCTCGCGATTACTGCAATTTTCCAGGCAGATGGCCACCAGCGCCGCAAAGTGGGTGAGAAGGTCGCTTGACAACAGCCGAAGCATCGGCGGCGCTCCGGCGGAATCGAAGCGGAGGCAGCCCATCAACACACCCTGTCGCACCAGGGGCATCAGCAACGCCTGGTCGCCATTAGTCCCTGATTCCGTCGCGCGCACTTTCACTCCCAGCGGAAACTGCCGCTGGAGAATGTCGATGTCGTCGACCAATGTCAGCTTGGGAGGCAGGCCAGCGGAGCTTTTGCCGAGACAGCTGGACCATGCGTGCTCAGCGTCTAGCAGCTGCATGCTGACACTGGCCAGCCCGAAGTAAGCCCGGGCCTGGCATAGCAATAAATTTAGCAGGGAGTCCAAATCCTGGCTGCGAATCATCTGCAGCTCAAAATGCTGCCAATGCCACAGCGCTTGTTCCCGGTTTTGGCAGTTTTGCAGCAGCTTTGCGTAGGCGCGCTGATGATACTCGGCGTCGGCACGAGCCGAAACGGCCAAATCAGGTTTGTTATCGCTTAAGGGGTCATTGCTCATCTTGCTTTTGTATCCCGGGCAGCCCTGTTTTCTAGCTTTTTTGCCTGGCTTTTTCAAGCCAACTGGCAATATTCAGCTATATTTACCGAAAGTAAAATTGATCAATTCACACCTGATTTCAACCTTTTTGCAGGCAGCGTACGGCATGACCAATGTAGCGCAGCCAACAGCAGCTCCTATCGACTATGCCGGTATCGAACACTCCAATTTCTCCTCTTGCGGCTTGCCATTGCTGGTCACACTGCTCGCAAGCTCCGTTGAGACGGCGTTCGCCGGGCAGAGCGCGGACAGCGCGAGGCCTGGCAGCGCGCTGTATCTTGCAGCAATGAACAGCGGGGCCGGGGAAATATCGGGTTTTTCCCTAAAGCTCGGAGTCAGCGCAGGCATCCTGCTGTGTGCCGGACTATTGGCCGCGTCATTGTGGCGATATTGTGGCGGCCAGCGCTATCGCTACGCGCTGGGGTACTATTGCTGTATCGGCTTGATTCTCGGCGTCACCGGTATGGCTGATAACGCCGACATGTGGCTGCTGGATCCGGCACGTATCTCGTTGTTACTTTTAAGCCTGGCGAGTATCGCAGGGGCAGCTTTATGCCTGGCTCTGCTTTACCCCTACCAGCCCCTGAATTTTGTGCGCAGGTCTCTTCAGTTCGCTCTGGCTATAAATGCTTTGGTGTTAGTAGCGACGGCTGGGATTTTTTCTTTGAAAACGGCAGCCTTTGCATGCGTATCCAGTGCCATGGGTACTTGCCTGGTAGCGGCTGTCGCCAGCGGGGTGTGCAGCTGGCAACAGCCAAAGACCGGCTTGCACCCCCAATCGCAGGACTGGCAACTCAGACCACTATTACTTTTCGGATGCAGCTGGCTGGCAATTGCAGGCGGGTTGCTGGTTTTCATTCTGCCCGCGGCCCCAATCGCAGCCTTCCGGGGCGCGCAGGGTAACGCTCTGTTAACGGGACTTGATCTGCAGTTGCTCCTGATGAGTGCGGCACTTCTGGATCAGGCATGGCTGGAATACCGGGATCATCTCCAGTTTCACCTGCAGGCCGGTGAGCAAGCGAGACACTCCAGCTCGCAGTTACGCGCCCGCTTTCAAAAACTGACCCGACACAACCAGGAATTGAGTGAAATGCTGCGCCAGGGGGATAGACTCGACCCGGCGTCGGGTCTGCTTTCTGCCAGAGCGTTGCACCGCGAACTGGACCGCGAACACAAAACCGCCGTTCGCTATGGGATGGCCCTATCTGTGATTGTTGTCCAACTTGACCAGCCCCTCACCTGCGATGATGAGGATGACGCCAGCACGGCCCCGGCGGGAATTGCTACTTTGGCGCGACTTGTAAGCTCATCTCTGCAGCGACCGGGAGATATCGGCGGACGTATCACTAGCAACCGTATCGCTGTAGTATTACCCTACACCGGAACAGCTGGCGCTCGCCATGTGATTGAACGAATCAGGCAGGGCACCGGGGAAGCCTCCCCGGACCAGACATTTCAGGGCACTGACCTGCATTTCGGTGTCGCCAGTACTGAAACACAACTAGCGCGCCACGCCGACGATCTGCTCGAGACTGCCATGGGGCAAGTGGGGGAAAAGCTTAGCCAGCCCGGCTAAATCGGTTAACGCCAGGCATGGCCGGCAAACGGCATAGCGGAGCCCATGACAACTAGACATGTCGCAGACTGAATCACAGCCCGAGGTGCACAATAAAACGCCGGCTACACCCTACGATAACACGCCTGAATTAGATCGATTTCTTGAACGGCGCGGCGCCATCCTGTTACTGGCATTCTGGCTTTTGGCCTACATTCTGCCTCTGGGGTGGCGTCCACTGGTCCAACCAGACGAGATTCGTTATGGTGAAATAGCCAGGGAAATGCTCGATTCGGGGGATTGGGTCGTTCCCCGTTTGAGTGGGCTACGTCATTTCGAGCGCCCGCCACTGGGGCACTGGCTAAACGCCGTTTCGCTATCAATATTTGGCGAGAACGCGTTCGCAGTGCGCTTCATATCCTCCTTGTGTATTGGCCTTATCGGCGCCGCCAGCTGGCATTTCACACGACGCTATAGCGGCTCACAGGTCGCGGGCCTGATTGCCGGCATTGCTTTCCTGTCAACCCCGGCGGCTCTCGCAGTGGGAAACTATGCCTTGCTCGACGGTATCGTCGCCCTCTGGCTTACCCTGGCGATGATGAGTTTCTATCATGGTTTGCATGGGGAATCGGCACTCACACGCCAGGGGTATTACGCGTTGTTCGGGCTGATGTGCGGCCTGGCTTTTCTCACCCACGGTCTGCTCTCCCTGTTGATGCCGCTGGCGGTGGTGGTGCCTTTCCTGCTTTGGCAGAAACGTGGCCGCGAATTAATCCGTTGCCTGCCGATTGCGACCATAATGGCTCTGCTCGTCGCCGCTCCGTGGTCCTGGTTGATCTATCAGCGCGAGCCGGATTTCTGGCGCCACTACTTCTGGGTAGAACACCTGCAGTACTACACCGGCGCAGAAGAGAGCGAGGAATTCTGGTTCTACCTGCCCGTCATTATAGTGGGGGCGTTCCCGTGGCTGATACTGCTCATTGGCGCCCCCTGGCAATCATTGCGCAACCAGAGCAATCCCCGGATCAACAGCCTGATTCGCTATTGCCTGTGCTGGGGCGGCTTTGGCCTGCTGTTTTTCTCCCTGGCCAGGTCTAAATCGCAAATGTACATACTGCCCTGCATACCGGTGCTGGTTATCCTCCTGGGCGTGGGGGCGTCCAGGCTTATCAGGGAAGCCAGGGAAACCCTGTTCATCAACGGGATACAGGTTTGTCGCGTTATCCTGGTGCTGATGCTGTTAGCCGCAGTGCTCAACTTTACGGCAGGTATCGGAGCTCCCGCATGGCGGGTGCATGAAACGGTGGAGTGGGTCTGGTTCTGCGGCGTGCTGCTAGCCTGGATAGGCATCCTTAGAATGGCTATTGCAACGCCGCTCACGGCCCGTCACTGGGTCGTTGCCCTGGGCACCGTGCCGATGTTCGCTCTTATTCCGCTGTTCCTGCCAGAACTGGTCTATGCTGGCAAAATGCCCGGATCCTTTATCAAGGATCAGGCGACAACGGTGACTGATGACACCATTGTCGCAACGGATTCAACCCTGCTGGCATCAGCCAGTTGGTACCTGAAGCGCACTGATATCTATCTGGTGGGAGGTATGGGCGAGTACCAATACGGACTCAGCTATCCAGACGCCAGCTTTCGCCACGTCGAGTTCCATGAATTCAGCGACTTTATCCAGCGCGCCAAGCAGCCCATTGCCTATTTTGACAAATTCGGCCGGCGCCCCCCGGACAATCTGCCCGCAGGCGCCAGCGAAGGCGTGATGGGTCGATTTATTTTATTTCGACTGTACCCGCCTCGACCAAACCAATCCAGCCTGCCATCCGAGCGGCCTGACTAAAACGGGAGTGTTGGTTGTCGACCTTGCCCAAATGAAGCTCTTTTTATTAACCGAACCTTGGCCCAGGCCGGGCTACAGGCGCTAGCCGGCGCGGCGCAAAACCTGATGGCAGCATAACCGGCAGGGCTACCCAGAGCCCTTCAAGGCCGCAGCGGTATTTGTTCACAGTCGCGACGCAAAGGAATCGTCGGCCTCACCGCTGTTTTTCCCCGTAATCTATACTGTTACGAGTGAAACCGGGAACTTGAGCTACAGCAATGAGATATACCACCGAAGGCACCGAAAACAACAGTTGCAGCGACAGTAAAATCCAAAGCAATGCGAGTGTTGTTGTACTGATATCACACCGAAATGACCTCGAGGGACTCGGGTGCAGCCTTGCTTCGCTGACCGCGGAGGGTGTTGCCGTTGTGGTGGTAGACAACGCCAGCGCCAAGCCGCCGAAAGAAAAAAGCCTGCGTGAAGCTCACCCTCAGCTCGACCGGCTGCACGTTATTCATCTGGCGGAGAATATTGGTACCGCTCAAGCCCTGAACGTCGGGATGGCTTACGCCAACAACGACACTTATATCGCAAGGCTGGACTGCAAAGACACCTGTCTGCCCGGCCGCATCGAAAAGCAGCGGGCATTTCTCGATACCCACCCTGACTGCCACCTGGTGGGCAGCTGGGTTGAGGCACTTGATGGCGACTCGCAGCAAGGTCAAGTGCTGCGCTTCCCGACCGAGCACGCTGCGATTTTTGCCGCCATGTATCGGCACAATGTTTTCTGTCATTCTGCGACGATGTTCCGGCGCGACAGCGCGCTGGCCCTAGGTGGTTACCCGGCCCGTTATCATGCGGCAGAAGACTACGCCCTGTTCTTCGCGATGGCCCAAAAATACAAGGTCGCCAATCTTCCGGAAGTACTGGTGCAATGTCGCAGCGTCCGGCAAAGCCTCCCCTCGCGCCAGGTCAGAGCACGCATGCTGTCCTCAATTCGCATTATCGTCAGGAATATGCAGCCCGGCTATTTATTGTCTGCATCACGTAGTATAGCCAGCGCCAGCGGCCGCCTCGCTCGGGGTGTTGATGGCGAGATTCTCTAGACCCAATGGTCAGGCAACCTGCTCGGCACCCTGCTGGTTTAAGAACAGCTTTTCCAGCGTAAGCCGCGGTGTGATAGACAAAACACTGTGTCCCGCCGCCTGTATCTGTTGCAACAAGTCCGGCAAGTCTTCCAAGCGAACCTGGCGAGACCAACGTTGGCCGGCCTCGTGCTGGTAGCCTTCGAGGGGCTCGTTCGCCTCGATATAGATATCGAACAGTCCGCGACTGCTGCGAAATAAATCGCTGGCAGTTTTGCAAGCCTCAATGCGTCCCTTGTCGATCAAGGCAAAACGGTCGGCGATGCGCTCGACGTCGTAGAGCACGTGAGAGGTAAAGAAAAGGGTCCCCCCACCGCGCCGATAATCCAGCAAGATTTCAACCACCTCACGCCGCCCCACCGGGTCGAGACCCGACAAAGGCTCATCCAGTATCAACAGTCGCGGCTGGCAGGCCAGCGCATGGGCCAACGCCGTGCGCTGGGTCATGCCCTTGGACAAATTGCGAATGCGTTTTTTTGCAGCCTGGGCTATGCCAAAGCGCTCCAGCCAATCGTAGCAATGCTTTTTAATGTCTGGCACATTCAGCTGATGTTGCATCACCCCCATGCGCAGCAGCTCGTAAGGTGTTAGATAGTCGTATAGATAGGGGTTTTCCGGTACGTAGGACATGCCCAGCCGGGCGCGGGGGTCGCGGGAGTCGATGCCAAAGATACTGGCACTGCCGGCGTCGGCGCGAATAATATCCATGATGATTTTGATGGAAGTGCTTTTGCCGGCCCCGTTGGCGCCGACAAAGCCAAAGGCCTCGCCCTCGCTGATGTCCAGTTCGACGCCGTGCAACACCTGAGTGCGCTTGCCGAATTTGCCAAAAAACTTATCCGCCTGCCTAACTTCTATCGCCTTTGTCGTCACTGCTTGCGCCTGCTATTGAACTGCACTAGACCATCACTATCTAGATGAAAACCATAACCGAAGGGGTCATTGGGGATGCCCTCGAGATAGCCCGCTGCAACCAGTTGCTCAATACTGGATATCGATTCGCCCCGCTCCTGCTCATAACGCCCGGCGGCCTGTCGCAACCACAATAATATTTTCAAGCGATCGATGCGGCCCTGCAACAGGCGCTGTATTTGTGGGTCGTTACTGGTGTCTTTGAGCGCGGTAATCACGCCAATCGCGGCACGGGGATCGTCGCCCAGGGAAATCCACTTTGCCGCAATTGCCTTAAACGACTCGCGATTAATGCCGTCGGTGCGACTGGAGGAAAGCTCTACCAGCTCTGCGGCGGCTTGAAAGTTTTTATTGAAATAATACTCGTTGAAACCCTGGTAGAAGGGCGGCATGAAATCCCAGTCGCGACTTTTAGTAGCGCGGTCGAGGATAAACTGGGCGTCTTCCACCTGCCCCCACCAGGGCAGAATTGCCGCCGCCACATAGCTGTTGTCTTCCTGGCGTGGATTGAGAATGGCTACCTGGCGCTGCACCTTGGCCTGCACTTCGTAGGTCAGCTCGTCCTTCACATCACCGCCGATCATCATGGCGCGAAATACCCCGATATTGGCCGCCAGATGACGATCGCCCCCAGCCAGTAACACTTCAATATAGCCGGGAATCACTACCCGCAAAATATCGTCTTCCTGGGCCCTCGGCAGTGACTTGAGG